>WRKE01000314.1 GCA_009778235.1 Pseudomonadota bacterium | reverse complement strand
CGGCATCGGCTGGGGCGCCCCGGAAGCCATGGCTGAGGCCATGTGCTGCCATGGCGGCCTAGCCTGCGAGTATGTCCACATGCTCATCTCCTACATGCGCGAGGATGGCCCGGAAATCTGCCAGGACGGCAACTATATCGAGCATCCCTTGCTGCAGCGCGGCCTGCTCTGGGGTGTGGCCCGGCTGAGCGGCTGCCGGCCCCGGCTCTTGCTTGACCGGGGCGCCGGAGATGATATCGCTGCTTATCTGGACGCCGAAGACGCCGAGGTACGGGGGCTTGCCGCCCTGGCGTCCGGCCATCTCCGGCTGACTGCCGCCGGCGCCAAGCTGCGGGCCCTGGCCCATGACCCGGCGGCCCTGACCCTGTATCAAGACGGCCGGTTCCTTCCAACCACGGTCGGCGCCCTGGCCCGATCCGCCCTGGAGTTGATCAACCCATGACCACCTCGCCTCTTTTCCCCGCGGTTGCCTGCGTACAGTTCACCATCGCCCTCGGGGCAGTGGAGCGAAACCTTCAAGAGATCGAGGGGTTGATCGATCGCTTCCAGCCCGCGCCCGGAACCCTGCTGGTGCTGCCCGAGATGTGGGCCACCGGCTTCGACTACGAGCGAACCAGGGAGCTTTCGCGGCAAACCCCAAAAATCCTGGCCGCCATGCAGCGGATCGCTGCCCAATACGAGGTCTATTTGGCCGGCACCTTGACCGATCCGGCCGACGACGGAGGTCTGCCGACCAATACCCTGGCCGTGGTCGGGCCGCGGGGGGTGATCGGCGGCATTGCCAAACAGCACATGTTCTCCCACTGGCAGGAGGACCGCTACTACCAGAGCGGCAAAGCCGCTCCTCTGATCGCAACGCCGCATGGTTCGCTGGCCGGACTGGTCTGCTACGACCTCCGTTTTCCGGAGGTGGCCAGGCGACAGGCCTTTGCCGGAGGCCGCCTGCTGGCGGTGTCGGCCGAATGGCCCTTAAGCCGGGTCGATCATTGGCAGACCCTGGTGCGTGCCCGGGCCATCGAAAACCAGGTCTTCGTGGCCGCCGCCAACGGCTGCGGCCTGACCGGCGCCATGGAGATGGCCGGCCACTCGATGATCGTGGCGCCCGACGGCACGGTGATGCAAGCAGCCGGCACCGAGCCGGCGGTGATCGGCTGTCCGCTCGACCACAATCTGGTCGACGAACAGCGGCGCCGCTTCTATACGGCCGGCGACCAAGGGTGGCTCGCCGCCGATCGCGACAAGATCCGCTCCCTTGAGACCCTGCGCGCCGACCTGGCCCTCATCCGCCATCAGGGCAGCCGCGTCGCCTTCACCAACGGCTGTTTCGATATTCTCCACGCCGGCCATGTCAGCTATCTGGAAGCGGCGCGCCGCACCGCCGACTGTCTGGTGGTGGGGCTGAACACCGACGATTCGGTGCGCGGCCTGAAGGGGCCGGGCCGGCCGGTGAACAACCAGGCCGACCGGGCCCGGGTCCTGGCGGCCCTGGGCTGTGTGGATTTTGTCGTGCTCTTTGCCGAGCCCACCCCGATTCGGCTGATCACGCTCCTTGCGCCCGATGTGCTGGTCAAGGGTGCGGACTATGGCGAGGAACAGATCGTCGGCGCGCCCGAGGTCAGGGGTGCTGGCGGCCGGGTGGTGCGGATTGACTTTGAGCATGATTGCTCGACTACTGGCCTGATCGAGCGGATCAGGACCATCCCGTGAACGATTGAACGCGGTTCCAACAAACGAAATGACAGGAGGATTGGCTATGACAACGGTCCGGATCCAAGGGATGAAGTGTCAGCATTGTGCGGGCACGGCCAAAAAGGCCCTGGAGGACTTGGGCGCCACCGGGGTGGTCATCGACCTGACCAAGGGTGAAGCCCGGTTCGAGGGTGCGCTCGACCATGAGGCGGTGCGGCAGGCTATCGGCGCCAAGGGTTTCTCCGTGGCCGAATAGCCGCTGCTCGCCCGCTGTTGCCGCTTGCCGGCCGGGCCTGCGCCTTGGCCGTCCCGGTTGTATGTCAGCGGTTTTTGTTTTTTGCTGATGGACCGCTTCCTTGCGTGGAGAGACAAGCGATGAAGATCAAGCCCCTGCTGTTCGGCATCGGCGGCATCGTGGTGGTGATCGGCCTGTTGGCCGGCACCAAGACCCTGCAGATCGGCACCCTGATCAAGACGAGCAAAAAGATCAAGATTCTGCCCGAGGTCGTGGCCACCAGCCAGGTCCAGCAACAGAGCTGGGAGTCGCTGGTAACCGCGGTCGGCTCGCTGGAAGCGGTCCAGGGCGTGACCGTCGCCGCCGAGCTGACCGGCAAGGTTGTGGCCATCCCCTTTGAGCCGGGCGGCCGGGTCAAGGCGGGCGATCTGCTGGTCCAGCAGGACATTTCCCAGGAAACCGCCCAGTTGCGGGCGGCGGAGGCGGCCGCAGCCCTGGCCCAGGTGACCTTTGAGCGGGCCAGGAAGATGCTGGCAACCAAGGTGGTGGCCGAGGCCAACTATGACACCGCCGAGTCCCAGTTCAAGCAGAGCCTGGCCCAGGCCGACACCATTCGGGCGATTATCGCCAAAAAGACCATCCGCGCCCCTTTCAGCGGCCGGCTGGGTATCCGCCTGATCCATATCGGCCAGATCATCAGGGAATCCACCCCGATTGTTTCCCTGCAATCGCTTGATCCGATCCTGGTCAATTTCCTCGTCCCCCAGCAGCAGTTGGCCCAGGTGCGGCCGGGCTATCCGGTGCGGATCACCTCCGACGGATTGCCCGCCGGCCAGGTGGTCACCGGCGCGATCACCGCGGTCAATCCCGAGATCGACCTTGCCAGCCGCAATCTCCGGGTTCAGGCCACGGTGACCAATCAGGGCGAGCTGCTGCGGCCGGGCATGTTTGTCAATGTCGCGGTGGTGCAGCCGCAATCCAGCCCTGTGATGGTTATCCCGGCCACGGCCGTGCTCTACGCCCCGTATTCCGATTCGGTGTTCATTGTCGAGCGGGACCAGGCCGGCGAGGGCGGCCAGGTGGTCCGGCAACAGTTCGTCCGCCTGGGCGAGAAGCGTGGCGATTTTGTGGCCATCGCCTCAGGGCTGGCCCCTGAGCAGACAGTGGTCGCCACCGGGGTGTTCAAGCTGCGCAACGGCCAACCCGTGACCATCGACAACGCCCTGTTGCCGGATTTCAAGCTGGCGCCGCAGCCCAGGGACGATTGAGCCATGAAATTCACCGACCTTTTCATCCAGCGGCCGGTGCTGGCGATCGTCACCAGCCTGTTGATCATCACTGCCGGTCTGCAGGCCATTAATTCGCTCAATGTCCGGCAATACCCGCGTAGTGACAACGCCGTGGTCACGGTGACCACTATCTACATCGGCGCCAACGCCGACCTGGTCCGCGGCTTCATCACCACCCCGTTGGAACGGGCCATTGCCGCCGCCGACGGCATCGATTACCTCCAGTCCATGTCCAGCCAGGGAGGATCGATCATCAAGGCCCGGCTGCGGCTGAACTACGATCCGATCAAGGCCCTGTCGGAGATCAGTTCCAAGGTCGACCAGGTGCGGAACGATCTGCCGCCGGAGGCCGAAATTCCGGTAATCAATGTTGAATCGGCGGATTCCGCGTTTGCCTCGGCCTATCTGAGCTTCACCTCGGAGGTGCTCCGGCAGAACGAGATCACCGATTATCTGGTGCGGGTGGTGCAGCCCCGGCTTTCGGCGGTGACCGGCGTGCAGCGGGCCGATGTCCTGGGGGCACGGACCTTTGCCATGCGAATCTGGCTCGACCCGGCCCGGATGGCGGCCTTCAACGTCAGTCCGGTGCAGGTGCGCCAAGCCCTGACCAACAACAACTTCCTGGCCGCGGTGGGAGCGACCAAGGGGGCGCTGGTCCAGGTCAACCTGACCGCCAATACCGACATGCGGACCGTGGAGGAGTTCAAACAACTGGTGATCCGCGAGGATCAGGGGGCCATTGTCCGCATCGGCGATATCGGCCAGGTGGTGCTCGGGGCCGAGGATTACGACACCGAGGTGCGGTTTTCAGGCCAGACCGCCGTGTTCATGGGCATTTGGCCGCTGCCTAATGCCAACGCCCTTGACGTGATTAAGCGGGTACGAGCCGAGATGGGCGAGATCGACAAACAGCTGCCCAACGGCCTGGCCGCCCGGATGGCCTACGACGGCACCGACTACATCGAAAATGCCATCAAGGAGGTGGTCAAAACCCTGGGCGAGACCCTGATGATCGTCATCGTCATCATCTTTCTTTTCCTCGGCTCGATGCGGGCGGCCATCATCCCGGTGGTCACCATCCCCCTGTCGCTGATCGGGGCGATATTCCTGATGCAGGTTTTCGGCTTCACCATCAACCTGTTGACCCTGTTGGCCATTGTCCTGTCCGTGGGGCTGGTGGTTGACGATGCCATCGTGGTGGTCGAAAACGTCGAACGCCACCTGGCCGGGGGCAAGACGCCCCTGGAGGCGGCCTTGCTCAGCGGTCGCGAGTTGGTCAGCCCCCTGATCTCCATGACTATCACCCTGGCCGCGGTCTACGCGCCCATCGGTCTGCAGGGCGGCCTGACCGGCGCCTTGTTTCGGGAATTCGCCTTCACCCTGGCCGGGGCGGTGATCATCTCGGGGGTGGTGGCATTGACCCTGTCGCCGATGATGTCCTCCAGGATGCTCAAGGCCGGCATGGCCGAACAGGGTCTGGCCGGCAGAATCGAACGCGATTTCGCGCGGCTGCGCGCAACCTATGGCCGCTGGCTGACCATGACCCTCAACAACCGGCCGGCGGTCTATCTGGTCTGGATCGCCCTCGGGTTGCTGGCGGTGCCGATGTTTCGCATGTCGGCCAAGGAACTGGCCCCGGTCGAGGATCAGGGGGTGATCTTCGGCATTGCCGAGTCGGCGGCCAACTCCACCCTGGACCAGAATCAACTGTACAACGATGCGGTCAGCAAGGTGTTCATGGGCGTTGCCGAAACCGATTTCGTGTTTCAGGCCACCGAGCCCAGCTCAGGCTTCAGCGGCATGGTGACCAAGCCCTGGCAGGAGCGCAAACGGACCATTTTTGAGATCATGCCCGAGGTCAAGCAGAAGCTGCGGTACATCACCGGGGCCCGGATCATGCCGGTGACTCCCCCGGCCCTGCCCGGCGGCGGCCAGTTCCCGGTGGAATTCGTCATCGCCTCCACCGCTGAGCTTGACCAGATCCTCGAATTCGCCCAAAAGCTCCAACAGGCGGCCGTGGCCAGCAAGATGTTCGCCTTTCCACCTTTGCTGGACGTCAAGATCGACCAGCCCCAGGCCGAGATTGTCATCGACCGTGACAAGGTGGCGGCCCTCGGTCTCAATCTTGCGCAGATGGGCGTCGATCTCGCCACCATGATGGGCGGCAATTATGTCAACCGCTTCAATATTGCCGGCCGGAGCTACAAGGTGGTGCCCCAGATCATGCGGACCGACCGGCTCAACCCGGACCAGTTGAATAATATCCATGTCACCGGGCCGGATGGGACCCTGGTGCCGCTCTCTACCTTGGCCACCCTCAAGAACACCACCGAGGCACGGTCATTGAATCGTTTTCAGCAGTTGAACGCGGTCACCCTCAGCACCTATCCGGTCCGCCCCCTGGACGAGGCGCTGCGGCTCCTTGAGGACGAGGCCGCCAAGATCCTGCCCCAAGGCTATTCACTCGACTACACCGGCGAGTCCCGCCAGTTGCGGGTGGAGGGCAATACCTTCCTGTACGCCTTCGGCCTGGCCATTGTCCTGATTTTCCTGGTCCTGGCCGCCCAATTCAACAGTTTCCGCGATCCCTTCGTGATCCTGGCCGGCTCCGTGCCCCTGGCCATGTTCGGTGCCCTGATCTTCACCTTTCTCAAGATGCCTGATCCCAATGTGCCGTTCTGGACCAAGGGATGGACCACCTCGCTCAACATCTATTCCCAGGTGGGTTTGGTGACCCTGGTGGGTCTGGTGTCGAAGAATGGCATCCTGATCGTCGAATTCGCCAATAAGCTCCAGCAACAGGGGCTTGGCAAGCAGGCGGCTGTATTGGAGGCGGCCATAACCCGGCTGCGGCCGATCCTGATGACCACCGGCGCCACCATTGCCGGCCATTTTCCCCTGACCTTAGTCACCGGGGCGGGCGCTGCGGCCCGTAACTCGATCGGCCTGGTGCTGGTGGGCGGCATGGCCATCGGTTCGCTGTTCACCCTGTTCGTGATCCCCTCGATTTACATGTTGGTGGCCAAGGATCATTCCCGCGACCGTGCGAGCCGGACAGGCGAATGATATCATTTCCTGTTTTTAATGCAGAAAATATTCTTATTTTTTCATTAAAATTCAATATGATCCCGCCAAAACCCGCTGCATTGGCAGGGGAAATGGTATGAGCGAAGGAGAAGAGCGCTGGCGGCCGCGCAAGAAAAAAGGCCAATCCCCATCGGGATCGGCCTTGGTCAACAACAGGCGGATTAAGTCTGCTCAGAAGGGAATTTTGGGGAACCGCTGCGGCGGCGCTGTAATCGAGGGCTCCTGTTCCTCTGGCTCGGCGTTGTCAGCGGCCGGGGTACCCCCGACGAGCAGGACCAGGTCCACCCGCCGGTTCTGCTTCCGCCCTTCCTCGGTGCTGTTGTCGGCGACCGGACGGTATTCGGCGTAGCCGGTGATCGATACCCTTTCCGGGCTCAGGCCGTGCCGATCCATGAAGTACCGGGCCAGGCTGGTGGCGCGCCCGGTCGACAATTCCCAGTTCGACGGGAAGAGGGTCGACCGCATGGGGATATTGTCGGTGTGTCCTTCAAAGCTGATGTCGTTGTTGTAGGGCTGCAGGGTTTCGGCCATCTTGGCCAGCAGCTCGTAGGAAGAGGGCTTGAGGGTCGCGCTGCCCGAATCAAAGAAACCAGCCTCGGTCATGCTGATCACCAGGCCCCGCTTGGTGATATCGACATTCACCTTGTCCTGAGCCTTCTTCTCGATCAGAAATTTCTCCAGCGCAACCAGCATTTCCTTGAAATCCTTCTTGGTTGCCTGGGTTTTGGTCGTGGTGTCGCCCTTGGGTTTCAGCTTCTCGATGTTTTTCTGCTGCATCCGCATGGACGGAATGGGCATCATGTCGGCGTTGTTCATGATCTGCGGCCGGCCCGAGGTGGTGCCGGTGGTGACGCCGAACGCGGTCCGATAGGAAGCGGCGACCTGGTCCACCTTCTTCTTATCGGTTTGGGACATGGCGTAGAGGGTGACGAAAACCGCAAACAGCAAGGTGATGAAGTCTGAGTAGGAAATCAGCCAGCGCTCGTGGTTAGGATGGGGCTCCGGCGTTTTTTTGCGGGCCATGTTATTTCTTGCCTCCTTCCTTGTCGGTGGCCGCACCTTTGCCGCCGTGACCGCCCATGTACGATTTGAGGCGCTCTTCAATAAAACGAGGATTTTCGCCGTTTTGAATGGCAACGATGCCGGCTATGATGATCTCCTTGCGGACCGAATCGTCCTTGATCCGGTGTTTGATCTTGGTGGCGGTGGGCAGGCAGAGGATATTGGCCGTCAGCAGGCCGTAGATGGTGGCCACAAAGGCAACGGCGATCCCTGCGCCCAGTTTGGAGGTATCCTCCAGGTTACTCATGACGTGGATCAGGCCGAGCACCGCGCCGATGATGCCGATGGTCGGCGCATAGCCGCCGGCGGCCTCATAGAACTCGGCGCTCAATTTGGCGTGTTCCTCGGATGCGGACAGGTCGATTTCCATCAGCTCCTTGATATCCTTCGGCTCGACCCCATCGACCGAGAGGGAGATGGCCTTTTTCATGAACCGGTCCTTGTGGTTCTGGGCATCCTGTTCCAGGGCGATAATGCCGTTTTTCCTCGCCTTGGCCGCATACCCGCAGAGTTCGGTGATGAGATCGTCGTTTTTCGGTGAAGTGCCGATCAATTTCTTGAGATCCATGACCGCGCCGATCGCGACCGACATGGGGAAGCTGACGAAAGCCGCGCCAAAGGTGCCCCCCAGAACGATGACCGCGGCGGTGGGCTGGATGAGGGCGGAAAGATGCAGGCCCTCCAGAGTGGCGCCGCCGATAATGGCGCCAAAACCCATGATCAAGCCAATGATGGTTGCAATATCCATAGCGTTGCTGCGGGTGCTGATTGTCAAGGGGCAGGGAATCGTGGTCCGCCGAATGTCTCGGCAAGACTACCTTGGCCCATGGTAGAAAAAACTACATATGCCCATTGTAGGTGATGGGGCAGAGATACTAAAGGAAAAAAGAACGGGCAAGGCCGACTGTCCCATATCCACTGGATAATGGACATAAATGAGAGGTCTGGCCCCCCGTTCCGCTCAGGTCGTCGGCTCCTCAGGCGCCGCGGTGGGATCGTCGATATCGAGCTGCTGGCGCGACAGCCGCAGGAGCCGAACGCGCCAGCCCACGATTTTATCAATGATCTCCTTGGGCGTCTCCCGCACGATGAGGTGATCGGCGTTGATCAGCACAATGATCGTGTCGGGCGTCTCGCCAATACTCTTGATCAGGTCGGGATTGAGGTAGAATTCCGAATTGTTGAGCTTGGTGAGTTTAATCATGGCATGGGTCTTAAGGCATTATGCCAGCGGCCGCCAAAGGCCGCCGACTGTTTTGCATGGAGCGGGTCGCAGACAAAACGATCGGTTGGCATGTTGCGCCGGTTGGCGTCGAAAACAAAGACCGTTGACCAGTGTTCTATTGCTCCACCTCGAATTTGATCAGGGTCTGGTCGGACTCCACCGCCTGCCCCTTGTCCACCAGGACCTCGGCAATGACGCCGTCCATCGGCGAGGCCACGCCGCTCTCCATTTTCATCGACTCCAGGATCACCAGGTTCTGGCCGCGGAAGACGCGCTCACCCTTTTGGGCCAGCACATCCACCACCAGGCCCGGCATCGGGCAGAGCAGGATGTTGCTCTGCGACTTGTCGGCCTTCAGGGGCATGAACTGCATCATCTCCCATTCCTTCGGGGTGTAAACTTCGAACAGACGGGAAATACCGTTGAAGCTCATGAAGATGAACGACTCCTCGAAGCGGATGCGGAAGCGGTGATTCTGGCCGTTGATGTTCAGTTTCAGCCGACGGCGGAAGAATTCAAAGTTGGGAATCTCCACCCTGAGGGTAGTGCCGTCCACCCGGATGGTGCTGGTTTCACCGCTGACCGGTGTGCCTTCCAGGGTCACTTCGAACAGATCCTCCTGGCACCGGACCTTGTACTGATGCATCCGGCCCAGATCACGCTTGCCGCCGATGTCGGAAACCATGTGGAGCAGAGATTCTCGGACCGCCACCGTACGGTTGTGGTAGATCAGGGTGGCTGCCAGGGCCGCCAGCTGCAGATATTGCAGCAAAGGCGTCCGTTTTGACACGCCGCCATCAAAGTGCTGGTCGATGAAGCCGGTGGTCAGCGCGCCTTCGGCGAACTCGGGCAGGCAGAGCACGCTGGTGACAAAGTCGATATTGGTGGAGACCCCTTCGATGTGGTAGCCGTTCAGTGCCTCGATCAGCATGCGCCGGGCATCTTCCCTGGTTTTGCCATGGCAGATCAACTTGGCCAGCATGGAATCGTAATAGACATCGATCTTGCCGCCGATGTTGACGCCGGAATCCACCCGGATACCCTTGCCGCGCGGCGCGGCGTAGCGGGTGATCATGCCGGTGGAGGGGATGAAGCCGCGGGAGGGATCCTCGGCGCAGATCCGGGCCTCGATGGCCCAGCCATTGAAGGTGATGCCGCTCTGGTCAAAGGGCAGCGGTTCGCCGGCGGCGATGCGGAGCTGCAATTCAACCAGGTCAAGGCCGGTGACCATCTCGGTGACCGGATGCTCCACCTGGAGGCGGGTGTTCATCTCCAGGAAATAGAAATTGTGCTGGGCATCCATGACAAATTCGACCGTGCCGGCGTTGACGTAGTTGGCCTGGCGGGCCAGGTCGCAGGCCGCCTGCCCCATCCGCGCACGCAGTTCGGGGGAGACCGCCGGAGAGGGCGACTCCTCGATTACCTTCTGATAGCGCCTTTGAATGGAGCATTCCCGCTCGCCGAGGTACACCACATGCCCCTGGCTGTCGGCCAGGACCTGGATCTCGATGTGCCGCGGCTGCTCGATGTAGCGCTCGACAAAAACCCGGGTGTCGTTGAAGGCCTTGAGGGTCTCCTTGCGGCTGGCAGCCAGGGCATCCTTCATGTCCTCGGGCTTGAGGACAATGCGCATGCCCTTGCCGCCGCCACCCGCCGCTGGTTTGAGCAGCACTGGGTAGCCGATCTCGGCCGCGACGGCAATGGCATCCTGTTCGTCCCTGATCGCCTCGATGGTGCCGGGGATGACCGGCACGCCAGCCTTCTTGGCCAGTTCCTTGGAGGTGATCTTGTCGCCCATGACATCGATGGCCTCGACTGGCGGACCGATGAGCACCAGCCCTGCTTCCTGGATCGCCTTGGCAAAATCGGCCTTTTCGGAAAGAAAACCATAGCCGGGATGGATGGCCTGGGCGCCGGTGGCCTTGGCCGCCGCAATGATCTTGTCGATGTCGAGATAGGATTTTTGCGACGGCGATTCGCCGATGTGCACCGCTTCGTCGGCCAGGTGCCGGTGCAGGCTGCGGCTGTCGGCGTCGGAGTAGACGGCCACGGTGCTGATGCCCAGGCGGTTGCAGGTGCGGATGATGCGGGTGGCAATTTCACCACGGTTGGCAATGAGAATCTTGTTGAACATGGCGTGCCTCACAGGGGAATATTTCCGTGTTTGCGATTCGGACCCTTGGTCTTCTTGCTGTCGAGCATCTGCAGGGTGCGGATGAGATGCGACCGGGTATCGCGCGGGAAGATAACGTCATCGATGTAGCCCCGTTGCGCGGCAAGAAAGGGGTTGGCAAAGGTGCGGCGGTATTCCTCCATCTTTTCGTTGAGCACGGCCTCGGGGTCCGAAGCTGAATAGATTTCCTTGCGGTGGATGACTTCGGCCGCGCCCTTGGGGCCCATGACCGCGATTTCGGCGGTCGGCCAGGCGTAGTTGACATCGCAGTGAATGTGCTTGGAGTTCATCACCAGATAAGCGCCGCCGTATGCCTTGCGGATGATCACCGAGATGCGCGGCACCGTGGCTTCGGTGAAGGCATAGAGCAGCTTGGCGCCATGGCGGATGATACCGCCGTGCTCCTGATCCGGACCGGGCATGAAACCGGGCACGTCGACCAGGGAGATCAGCGGGATGTTGAAGGCGTCGCAGAAACGGACAAAGCGGCCGGCCTTGAACGAGGCGTCGTTGTCGAGCACCCCGGCCAGAACCGCCGGCTGATTGGCCACCAGGCCCACGGTCTGGCCGCCCAGCCGGCCGAAACCGCAGATGATGTTACGGGCGAAGCCGGCGTGGACCTCCATGAATTCGGCGCCGTCCAGGATGGAATGGATCAGCACGTTCATGTCGTAGGTCTGGTTGGAGTTGCTTGGAATGAGAAAGTCCAGGGCCGGATCGGTCCGGTTCGGGGCGTCGCTGAGATTGAGGATTGGCGCCCGCACGCGGTTGTTGGAGGGCAGGTAGCTGATCAGCCGTCGCACCTCGCGCAGGGCCAGCACGTCGTTGGGCACGGTGAAATGGGCCACGCCGCTCTTGCTGGCATGCACCTTGGCGCCACCCAGGGCCTCGGAGGTGATGTCCTGGTGGGTGACGGTCTTCACCACGCTGGGACCGGTGACGAACATGTTGGAGGAATCCTCGACCATGAAGACCATATCGGTGATCGAGGGGCTGTAGACCGCGCCGCCGGCACAGGGGCCCATGATGCAGGAAATCTGGGGCACCACCCCGCTGGCCCGGACGTTGCGGTGGAAGATTTCGCCGTAGGCGGCCAGGGCGTCGACGCCCTCCTGGATACGGGCGCCGCCGGAATCGTTGAGGCCGATGATCGGGGCACCCACCTTGACCGCCAGGTCCATGACCTTGCAGATTTTTTGGGCATGGGCTTCGCCCAGCGAGCCGCCGAGCACGGTGAAGTCCTGGCTGAATACAAAAACTTCGCGGCCGTCGATGGACCCATGGCCGGTGATGACCCCGTCGCCGAGATAGCTTTTTTCCTCGCCCAGGCTGCCGCCGCGGCCCAGCTTGAGGACATCGAATTCCTCGAAAGAACCGCTGTCCAAAAGCAATTCGAGCCGTTCGCGCGCCGTCAGTTTACCCTTGCGGTGCTGGTCGACTTTTTTTGCCTCACCACCGGCGGTTCTGGATTCCGCCCGTAATCGTTCCAAGGTTTCAAGGGTTGCGTTGTATTGGGTATCCATGGGCAATTCCCTGATTGTGGAGCCGGCACCTTCCCAGACAAGGGTGGGCGCGGGTTCACGATGATAAATGATCCTCTTGCAACTGGTCGGCTCGGCCTCGGAGAGGTGGTCGATCGGTGCCGGAGGAAGGGCATACTGGGTGTCGGTAAGATTATTTTCGCTGAAAGATTTAATAATACTTGAGTGAAGCCCGGTTGACAAACCAGAAAAACTTATTTTCATCATAAATTCGGCAACTGAAAATGATAAGTGGCCGTGCCGTGCCCTGCTCGCCTTTGGCCGTCGCCGGGGGTCAGAAGTGGCACCAATGGGAGCAGGGAGACCTGGGGCTCCGAAAAACTCAAGGTCAAGGCCTTTGGAGAGATGCGGAAAATGGGCTTTGTGACGGCTGTAGCGGCCACCTGCCGGTAAACCCGGCGAGGGATATTTCAGCGGTGAAAAGATGCCCAATCACCCGGTCGCCGGACACGGCGCATGGTCTGTTACTAATAAGTTCAAAACTTAGCTGACATATGATAGAGTTTGTCCATGAATGAATCGATGGGCGTACAATCAATCGCACGGCATTGGAAGAGATTCGTATTCGAGCGGTGAAGCGGGTTGAGACGGGGGAGAGTCCAAAAGTTGTCTTAACTGGATGTTGAAAAACTCCAAAACCAGGCATTGTCAGCACGATATATGGAATTGCTGGCTGACTGGTCACTACATATTGTGGGCCAAACAACACTAAAAATTCTTTTTCAACACCCTGATAATTCTAACCAACAGCGAAACGACACCAAGGAGAGCAAAAAATGGCAAATTTGAAAGGAACAAAGACCGAGAAAAACCTGATGGAGGCCTTTGCCGGTGAGAGCCAGGCGCGGAACAAATATACCTATTTCGCAGGCAAGGCGAAAAAGGAAGGCTACGAGCAGATAGCGGCAATTTTTGAGGAAACCGCAGGGAACGAAAAAGAACACGCCAAGATCTGGTTCAAACTACTGTGCGGCGGCGAGATCCCTGCCACCACTGAAAATCTCAAGGCCGCTGCCGCAGGTGAACACGACGAGTGGACTGAGATGTATAAGCGCATGGCCATCGAGGCGCATGAGGAAGGCTTTGACGACATCGCATTTCTTTTTGAATCAGTTGGGAAGATCGAAAAAGAACACGAGGAGCGTTATCTCAAGCTGCTGAAAAACGTTGAGGATGGCTCTGTTTTTGCCAAAAAGGAAAAGTCTGTCTGGATCTGCCGCAACTGCGGCCACATCGTCGATAGCGTCAGCGCCCCGGAGGAATGTCCGGTCTGCGCCCATCCGCAGGCCTATTTTGAATTGCGGCTGGTTAATTATTGAAGATGACAGCGCCTGAACAGTCGTTTGGTTGAAGACATTTTTCGAACGGCGGTGGTAAAAGAGAAGGCGGCTTTGGCAACAGGGCCGCCTTCCAATTTTCAGAGTTTTCCTCGCAGTTAACCTTCACAGAAGCCAACTGAGGAAAGTTATGAAAAAACTAACTCTGTTAATGACGCTCTTCAGTGGTTTTCTGGCGGTGACATTTGTCCTGGCGGCAGGTCTTCCGTCTGCCAACAACAGCAATACCAACAGCGAGGGAGCGGTCATGGAAAAGAAAGGAGCGTATCCCGCAACGGAACTTCGGGATATGTATTTCGCCGGGGGATGTTTCTGGGGCGTTGAGGAATACTTTTCAAGAATTCCCGGCGTGCATGAGGTGACCGTAGGATATGCGAACGGCGCGAAGGAGAATCCTACCTATGAAGAGGTCTGTTCCGGGAGAACGGGCCATGCCGAAACCGTGCATGTCCGCTATGACCCGAACGGGGTCAGCCTCAAGACCCTTGCTGAGCAGTTTTTCAAAATCATCGATCCGACCAGTGGCAACAGGCAGGGGAATGATGTGGGAAGCCAGTATCGTACCGGCATGTACTATGTGAACGATGCGGACAAAATGATTCTTGCCGCGGTCATGGCCGATGAGCAGAAAAAAAATGACCAACCGCTGACCGTGGAACTGCTGCCGCTGAAGAATTATTACCTCGCCGAAGCGTATCATCAGGATTATTTGAAAAAAAATCCCGGCGGCTACTGCCATATAAGTTTTGACAGCCTCAAAGACCTCCGGACTGAGCAAGAAGGCCTGGTGGACCCAAGCAAGTATTCCAAACCCTCTGATGAGCAACTGAAAAAAATCCTTACGCCTGAAGAATACAATGTTACGCAGAAGGCTGGCACCGAGCCGGCTTTTTCGGGCAAATTCTGGGACCACAAAGAGCCGGGGCTTTATGTGGATGTAGCGACCGGGGAGCCGTTATTTTCCTCCGCCGACAAGTTCGAGTCCCGCTGCGGGTGGCCGAGCTTTGTCAAGCCCATTGATCCGGCGGTGGTTACCGAGCATGACGATGACAGCTACGGAATAAAACGGATTGAGGTGAGAAGCCGGGTGGGCGACTCCCACCTGGGGCATGTGTTCAATGACGGGCCCAAGGATAGAGGCGGACTGCGCTACTGTATCAATAGCCTTGCCATTCGTTTTATCCCTTACGAGGAGATGGACAAACAAGGGTATGGCCAACTGAAGGGTCTTGTTAAAATTCGACCTTAATGTTTTGCGCCTCTCCTTTTTGGATCGTTGCCAAAACGCTTCAGGATGGGAAGGTAATCCAGGCCGTTTGTGCGGATCACGGCGTCTGGCGCCGGTTTCCTGGCCCCAATGGCGGGTTTTCCCAGCCTCAAAACAAAAAAAATATGGTACCTGCTCTCACCTTTCAGCCGCCCTGGTGGTTGCGCAATCACCATCTCCAGACCCTGTGGCCCAAACTGTTCCGCCGGCGGCCCAACCTGGCGCTGGCATGGGAGCGCCTTACACTGGCGGATTCCGATTTCATCGATCTGGCCTGGGCCACAGAGGGGAGTGGCCCGGTGGTGCTGATCCTGCCCGGCCTGGAGGGCAATCTGCGTTCGCACTATCCCTTGCCGCTGATGGCGGTGTTGCTCCGCTCCGGCCTGAGGCCGGTGTTCATGCATCTGCGCGGCTGCAGCGGCGAGCCCAATCGGCTGACCCGCACTTACCACAGTGGCGCGGTCGAGGATCTGGCGGAGGTGCTGGCGCTGTTGCGGGCCAGCGGCCGACCGGTGGTGGCGGCCATTGGCTTCTCCCTGGGCGGCAATCTCCTGCTCCGCTATCTGGGCATGACCGGCGATGACTCCTGCTTGCGGGCGGCAATGGCCGTCTCTGTCCCCTTTGACCTGGCCGATGCCGGCCGGCGCCTGGAACAGCCCGGCTCCCGCCTCTATCAGCACTACCTGCTTAGCCAGCTGAAGCGGTCCTTCAAGCGGAAACAGAGCTTCATCCCCCTGCCGCTGCGGGTCGACCTCGACCGGATCCATACCCTCAAGGAGTATGACGAACAGATCACCGCGCCGCTCAACGGCTTTGCCGGGGCCGACGACTATTATGCCAGGTGCAGCTCCATGGGGTATCTTGCCACCATCACCACCCCGACCCTGATCCTCCACAGCACCGACGACCCCTTCATGTATCCTCACAATGTCCCCACGGCCGACCAGGTCGGGCCCGGGGTATGCCTGGCCATCCAGGAACACGGCGGCCATGTCGGGTTCATCGATGGACCCTTTCCCTGGCGGACCAGTTGCCTGATCGACCGGTTGGCGCCGGCCTTTATCCTGCAACAGCTGTCAGCCGATCGCTAGGGCCCGCACCCGGTCGACCGCTGCCAGGGCATGGTTTACGTCAAAGATCTCGAAACAAACCAACAAGTCCTGGCGCAGGAGAGGTCTGGCCGCTTGCAGGGTGGCGTTGTCCAAGGGGAGGTGATCGTCGCGACCGTCGGTGCCGGAGAGGTGCAATTCGACAATGTGGGGATGGAAATGCGGCGGCAGCGGGCAGCCCAGGAGGCTGTGGGTGAGGTCAAAGGTGAAGCGGTGATGGAATTCGACTCGGTCGACCAGGTTTTCCAAGGCCACCTGATCGGGCCAGTTCGCATCCCGCCATCCGGGCAGGGGATGGAGGGTCATATTCAGCAGGGGAAAACCGCAGGCAAGGAAAAATTCAGCGGCGGCCAGCGCATTTTCGGTCCGGTCCGTGGGGAGATGCAGGGTGTATTCCAGGTTCAACCCGGCCAAGCCGTCCAGCCAGGACACCACCTTGCCCCGCATTGATGTATCCCAGGTGTAGACCAGGAGTTCGACGAAGTCCACCTGGCCTGCCACCAACCGGGCGTTATCGAGGAAATTTTCCCCGGTAAGCCATGATGTGGTCCCCAATTTCATCGCGCGATTTCCCCAGAATGGCAAAAGTTCCCATCTCTTCGATCATGCGGAGCGATGCCTCGATGATGGGAAACATGAGGGCGCAACCGGTGCCTTCGCCCAGGCGCATGTCCATGTCGAGCATCGGTTCCAGGCCCGTGATCTCCCGCAGCAGCTTGGCCCCCGGCTCGGAGGAGAGGTGCGAGGGAATCATGTATTCCCTCGCCTCGGGCGAAAGGCGCATGGCGGTCAGGGCGGCGACGTTGGAAATCAGGCCGTCGGTGACCGCCGGCACCCGCCGGGCGGCGCAGGCCAGAAAGGTGCCGGTGAGGCCGGCGATATCGAGGCCGCCCACCTTGGCCAGCACGTCGATGGGGTCGTCCGGATCGGGCCGGTGCAGTTGCATCGCCTGCTTGATCACGTTTTTTTTCCGTTCCAGGGCCTCGTCGGTCAGGCCGGCTCCCCGGCCGACCACCCGGTCGAGGGGGGCGCCGGTGAAGGCGTAGAGCACCGCGGCACTGGTGGTGGTGTTGCCGATCCCGATCTCGCCGGTGCCGATCAGGTCGTAGCCTTGGTCAATGGCATCGTTGGTGACCTCGATCCCCACCTCGATTGCCCGGATCGCCTCCTCGCGGCTCATGGCGGGCTCTTTAAGGAAATTGGCGGCCCCATGGCGGATTTTGCGCTTGATCACTTTGGGCAGGTCGACATCGACCTGGATGCCGATATCCACGGCAAAGATGTCGGCCTGGGCGGCGCGGGCCAGAAAGTTGACCCCCATCCGGCCGGAGGTGACGAAATCGGCGCCGATGCTGGTGACATCCTGGGGATACATGGCGACCCCTTCGACATAGACGCCGTTGTCGGCCATCATCACCACAATCGCCTTGCGTTTGATGGCGTTGTGTACCTGGCCGGTGATGCCGGCGATCTGCCGGGCAATACTTTCCAGTTTGCCGAGGCTGCCCGGCGGCTTGAGGCAGTAGTCGATTTCCCGCTGGGTGGCGGCCATGGCCACCCGGTCGATGGGCTGAATGGCGGCCAAGGTTTGGCTAAGCAGTTGCATGTGGATCCTATCGGTAGTTGAAACGGGTGAGAATGGGCAACTCACCCATGAACTCGATTTCACTTAAGGTGGCGTTATCGACCTTGAATTGCCAATAACCCTTGGCCACCGACACGCAGAAAAAATGGGCGAGCAGCGACCGAATGCAGCCGCCGTGCGACACCACCGCCACCTTTTTGCCAAGATTGGCGCGGACGATTTCTTCAACCACGTTGATCACCCGGTATTTGAAGGCGCCAAATGCCTCAGCGCCGGGAATGAGGGTTTTTTCCCAGTCGGTGAGCCAGGTTTGCCAAATCTCCGGATACTGTTGGGCGATGGCCGAGAAATGCATACCTTCCCAAGCGCCGAAATGAAACTCCTGCAGACTGGAATCGGTGATGATCCGGGCCTGGTCACCGAATACCAGGGAGGCGGTTTCAACCGTCCTGCTCAGCGGGCTGGCAAAGATGGTATCGACTGCAAGGGCGTTGATCCGCTCGCGCAGGGCCAGGGACTGGCGGCGGCCATGGTCGTTGAGCGGGGTGTCGGTGCTGCCCACCAGCACCCCGGTTTTGTTCTCTTCGGTTTCGCCGTGACGGATGAGATAGAGTTTGGTGGTGTTCATGCAAGCCAATATTGCCAGACAAGGAGGGCGACAAATAAAGAGAGCAGTTCGGAGAGCTCGATGGAGGCACCGATAGTGTCGCCGGTGATCCCGCCCAACCGCCTGCTGGCATAGGCGGCAAAACCAGTCGCCAGGGCGATGGGCGGCAGGTGGAAGACCAGGGTCAGCCCTGGGACCATGCCGGGCTGTATCCCCCAAACCAAGAGGATGGTGCCGACCAGAATCAGGGAAAACAAGGTGGCCATCCCGGCCTGGGTTAGTCCGGTCTGATTGACAAAATCACCAAGACCGCGTTCCTCCCGGGCGTAGCGGGCCGAGGCCGAATGCCAGACCAGGGCCATCCGGCTCAACACCGGCGCAATCAGCAGGGCCGGGACAATACCTGCCGGAGCAATGGAGCGCAGCAGGATGTATCGCGCCAAAATGGCCAGGACCACGGCGATCACCCCGTTGACGCCCAAGGTCGAGTCGCGCATGATCTCCAGCATCCGTTCGCGCGAACGGTAGCTGAACAAGCCGTCGGCGGTATCGGCCAGGCCATCGAGGTGCAGGCCGCCGGTGATGCCGATCAGCAGGATCACGGCGATCAGCGCGGCCACATCGCGGCCAAGGGGACCATCGGCCAGGGCCAACCCCCCGGCAGCGGGCACGGCCGCCAACAGCCCGACCAGGGGCATCCATTTCATCCCCCTGACAAAGTGGACGGCGGAGAAATCGATGGCCATTGGGATTGGATAGCGGGTCATGAATTGGATCATGAGGATCAATGGGCGCATGGAGTGCCTCTTTATCCCTTGATCCGCACCGGAATGCTGGAAACCACCAGAAAGACCTCAGCGGCGGCGGCGGCCATGCGTTGGTTGACCCGCCCGGCGCAGTCACGAAAAAAACGAGCCATGCTCGACCCCGGCACAATGCCACAACCGACCTCGTTGGTCACCGCGACCAAATCCGCCCGGCTGGTGGAGGCAGCGGCCACGATCGCCTCGATTTCAGCCATCACCAAGGCTTCAACCTCGTTGAGCTTCTCCATGGCAGGGGTACGCCAATCAACGGACTGGGCCAGGATCAGGTTGGTGGTCAGAACGGTGAGGCAATCGAGCAGCAGGGCATCGCAGCGCTGTCCTTGCTCGGCAATCACCCGGGAGGGAAAATCGGGCGTTTCGTGGGTCTGCCAAGCGGCGGGCCGCTGTCGCCGGTGCCGGGCAATCCGTTCGGCCATCTCGTCATCCAGGACCCTGGCGGTGGCAATATAGACGATATTCTGACCGAGGCCAGCGGCAAGCTGTTCGGCAAAACTGCTCTTGCCACTCCTGGCCCCGCCGGTGACAAGAATGATCCGACCCATGGTTTACCTGGTGAAGAATTGGTTTGTTCATTTGGCCGTCGATGGCGGCCAGATCTTGCCATACGCTTGATTGAGCAAGATAACATGCCGGATTCTCATGGCAAAAGATATCCGGAATGGATCAGCGGTACGCTGTTATATCTAATCCGGATCAAAAAAGATAGAGGCAAGTTAGGGTGCGGGTTGCCTTGCCGGGCACCAATGTCCCGGTTTACTTGCAGGCGAAAAACGTGACATAGTTGCCTATTTCGGCAATGCCCGCTTTGGTCAGCTCTGGCTTGAGCATGTTCTGGTCGTGGCCGCTCGACTGGCGCCAGGCATCGAATTGCTTGAGGGGGTTGGTGAAATTCCAGCCAACATTTTCAACGCACATCCGGCTGCCCGAGCGTTCAAACCGCTGGTCGAAATTGCGATGGCTCGTCATTTTCTGGCGGAACATTTCAAAGCTGTGGTACTGGGCCAGGCGGGCCAACTGGGCGTCAAACCGAAGCGATCCCAAGCCGTTGTCGCGACGGTACAGGTTGATCTGCTCCAGCAGGGTACGGGCGTAGAGGGAGGCCCCGTCATCCCGGGTCAGGGCCTGGTTGGGGACCAAGAACAGCGCCAGGAGGAGAAGAGAGGCAAATCGCAATTTCATGGACATGACCTGTGATGGTGAGCGTAATGGGCGCGGATATCATATCACCTTTGAGTTTGAAATGGAATAAGGGGTGAGGATCGCTGAGGTTGATGGGCTCCTCGCAAGAGGCCACGATGAGAAACCTGGCGGCGGTCATGGTGAGCGCAGCAGTCCAGCGGAGCGTCCATGCTCGGGAATCTTGATTTAACCGGCTGTATTCATTGGGTCGTTGTCGTTTTGCTCCTCGGAGTGGGACGGCATCACTGCAAATGGCGGCTTAAAAGAGGGGTAACCTGTCCCCGATGGCGAAGATGGGTTAAGCTGTCACCCCCTGTGCACAAACCCGCCTGTTCAGCCTCCCTGTTACCAATACTACACGCAAAAAATTTATTTTATCTCAGGTTATTATCAGCATGGTCCCGGCGAGTGTCACCATGGTTATACATTTCACGCCGCCACATGACGAAATCACAATGGTATCGGCGGGACACCCCCTTTTATCTAACAATTTGATATATGAAATAAAAAATGATTATTTCAGGCCATCCGTCCATCTGGCCCCGGTTCTGCATCGGTCACCGCATCAACGGAGCGCATCATGCTGGCCCCGGCAGGAAAAAACATGACCAACGGACAACAGCAACACCTCCCCACGGACCACGAATACCTTGATCTCAAGCAGGCCGCGATCATTTGTTCCGTTTCCGAGGAACGGTTCGGCAAATGGATCGACAAAGGGGCCGTGCCAATCATCGAAGCCAAAGGCAGGAGGCTGATTCACTCCCATGATCTGGTCCAGCACCTTGTCCGCCACAACATTCCTATCCCCGACCGGCTGCTGCAGGGCAACAGCAAGAAGATTCTCTTTGTCCTCACCGACGAATCCATTCCGCACAAGGTGACCATCGAGATCATCTGGGCCCTGTACGCGCTGCGGAAAGAAACGGCATATATTTTTGACTTTGTCCGGTTTGACCGCAACATCGAACTCAAGATCATCACCTTTCACCCGGACAAGATCGTGTTGTTGCAAGATAATGCCGGTGACGGGAAGCCGGCGCGGCAACTCCGGAATCTGACCAACGGCGTCCCTCCGGTCTACACCTTTGTTGCCGATAACATAGTGGAACTCAAACAATTCTTGAGAGAGTAGCAAGCGCCAGGCCCCATGCACGCACCGGTGACCAACAAGTACGCGGCCAGAATGACACCGATCCAACCCAGTTGTCGAGATTATGTGTTGGGATTTTGTGTCTGCTTTTGTTTATATGTGGTAGTGTTTGATGCTTGCGGCTGAGTCGAATCCAGCCATGGCCGGCAGAGGTTCCTTTTCCCCGGCGCCAGCCAGTTCAACCGGTTGGGCGGCCCCCGAAAATCCGCCGCGACCAACGCGAATCGTTTGCATCAAACAGTTGACTTGTATCGAGAAAACACCATGGCCTTGTATAGTGTACTGATCGTTGACGATGAGGAAGAGTTCCGGAACATGACCGCCAAACGGTTGAGCAAGCGTGATCTGGAGTGCGCTTGTGCCCCTGACGGCGATACCGCCTTGGACATGATCAATGAGAGAAGCTACGATGTTGTCCTGTTGGATGTCAAGATGCCCGGCCGCGACGGCATCGACACGCTCCGGGAACTCAAGCGGATCGCCCCCATGACCGAGGTCATCATGCTCACCGGCCACGCCTCGGTGGAGTCCGGCATCAACGGCATCAAATATGGCGCCTTTGATTACCTGATGAAACCCATGGATCTGGATCCGCTGTTCGACAAGCTGAATGCGGCCCATGAACGTAAGCGGACCCAACAGGAAAAGATAGAAAGGGCTCAGAGTGATGAGGATGCGGCACGCTCGTCCTGACTGGCGGCGGCCATCGCATAAACCAAAAAACCGTTTCATCGACAACAAAAGGAGAGCAAAATGAGGTTTTTTAGCGATCTGAACCAATTCATGATGGTCGGGGCCAGGGCCCATGCCCGATGGGAATTGGAAATGTCCAGCAACATTTTAAGGAGCCGAAAACGGCTTCTGATCCTAGGATTGCTGCTGATTCCCGTCTTCCTCGGCGGCTATGCCTTTGCCGATGCCGTCGGCCAAGCCCTTCCAGGTTTTATCGGCGCTAAACAGGCCTACGGGCCCTCACATTACACCAACCTCATCTTCGGCGCCTCGGTGCTGGTCGGCGTGTGCGCCGGTCTGATCACCGGCTGTATCGGCGCCGGCGGCGGCTTCATCATCGCTCCGGCCCTGATGAGTGCTGGCGTCAAGGGTATCCTTGCGGTCGGTACCGACCTGTTCCACATCTTCGCCAAGGCGATCATGGGTTCGGTTTTGCACCGCAAGCTGGGCAACATCTCGGTGTCACTGGCCGTCACCTTCCTGATCGG
This sequence comes from Pseudomonadota bacterium, assembly GCA_009778235.1. Classification (GTDB taxonomy): domain Bacteria; phylum Desulfobacterota; class Desulfobulbia; order Desulfobulbales; family Desulfobulbaceae; genus Desulfobulbus. Next base: position 10,394 of record WRKE01000314.1, on the reverse strand, counting down.
CGCCATCGTCGGCTCGACCACCGGTGGCTGGCTCAACCGCAAGATCTATGATGCCAACCCGGTGTTGAGCGACACGTTCATCACCGTGATCTACGTCGTCATCCTCGGTTTCCTCGCCTTCTACGCTACGGCCGACTACATCAAGGCCCGTTCCAAAAAGGTAGTGGTCGAGGACGGTGCAACCAGGATTGCCGAGGAAATCCCGGCCATAGGCAAGCGGCTGCAGTCCGTCAACATCCCTCCGATGCTGACCTTCGACGAATCGATCACCCCGGGTGGCCGCCGGATATCCTCCATCTTCCTGGTAATCAGCGGTTTCATCGTTGGCCTGGCCGCGGCGATTATGGGCGTGGGCGGCGGTTTCCTCACCTTCCCGATGTTCGTCTATGGTCTGGGCGTCTCCTCCATGACCACCGTCGGCACCGACATTTTCCAGATCGTGTTCACCGCCGGTTATGGCTCCATCACCCAGTATGCCATCTATGGCTTTATCTTCTATACTCTGGCCATGGGTATGCTGCTCGGCTCGCTGATCGGTATTCAGATTGGCTCGATCGTCACCAAGGTCGTCCCCGGCACCACCATCCGCGGCTTCTACGCGGTGACGGTCACCGCCGGTTTCCTCAACCGGATCTGCGCCCTGCCGGATAAGCTGGTGAGGATGGGCTATATCAGTTTGTCTAAGGATATTATAAGTGTAATCGACATGATCGGCAATGTGGGCTTTTTCGTCATTATCATCGTCTTTGCGGTGTGGGTCTTCTATTGCTTTTTCGCCAATCTCAGCGTCCTGAAATCGGGGGAGGTTCATTAATATGGCAAGCCCAGCACAACTCAAAACCACAGGAATATTCCTGTTGGTTACATTCTTCGCGGTTCTCGTTGTGATCTTCATGCCAGTCTTTCCCAACGCTGTGGGGCCGAAGGTCAATGGTCTTGATTATCTCGACAACTTTTTCAACCAGTTGGCCAAAAGCTCGGCCTATTACATCCCTGATCAGATCAAGAAAGCTGAGAAGTACAATGGCCAGCAATTCACCGCCACATTGAAGGCGAAATCCGCCGCGGAAGCCGTGGTCGCGGAGAAAATGTTCGCCGCCAACCAGATGGCCGCCGCCGTCGATGGCGACAAGGTAAAGGTCAGCGGTGATTTAGGCGCCACGCTTACGCTCGCGCTCAAGGATGCCGATCTGCTGTACAAAAACGACGGCAAGGCTCTGAGTGCGAAGTATGGCATTGACGAACGGCAGTCCATCTTTACCTGGTACCAGTTTCTAGGGGCCATGGAGAAGGATATCGGTAAGGCCGGCCAGGCCGAACAAGCAAAATTCGTCAAGAATTGTATGTCCAAGGCTGTCGAGCCGGCGTACAACTTCTATCAGATCGAGGCCAAGCCGGTGAAGGAGGAGATGGTGATGTTGGCTGCCGCCCTTGCCTTCTATGTCATCTACACCGTGTGGTATGGTTTTGGTCTGCTGTTCCTCTTCGAAGGATTGGGCATCAAGCTTGATCACTGATCCTTAAATCCGTCCCGTATCCAGGGCCGCGAGGGAGTTTTCACTTCTTCGCGGCCCCTTTTTTTCCAGTTCGCCATGCCCCTGCTCGACCGGATTCTCACCTTGCTGCGGCGGTTACGGCTGCCTGGCGCCACCGTCCCCCTCCTGAACTCCGAACCGGCGCACCGCCTGCTCGTCGCCCATAGCCGCAGCTTTCGTGACCTGTTGGTTGCCTTTGCCTGCGCCCGGAAGGCCATGGCCGAGCTGGAGGCCGCTTGGGAAGACGGCCGCCCCCTGTCCATGTCCTTCATCCGGGCCCGCTGCACCCAGGTGACGGTCAATGTCTTCAAGGTCATCCGCCATCAAGGCCAGATAGCCGATCGCCGCGACAGCGAGCTGGAACGCGCCTTCTCCCGATTACGGCAGCGCATTGAGGCCATCCTGGAGGGCGAGCGGCAACCGGTTGCGGGCGAGATGCTCCTTGACCTGGCCCAGATCAACCGAACCCTGACCAGTTTGACCGGAGAAAAGATGGCCAGCCTGGCGGAGGCCGGGGCCATCACCAATATTCGCATCCCGCCGGGATTCGTGCTGACCGCCGCTGCCACGGACCTCTTTTTCCAGCGCAATCAACTGTATCGTAAAATCAATCATATCCTCCAGCAGACGGAGGTCGATGAGCTTTCGGATCTGTACAGCAAGAGTGCCTCGATCCAAGAATTGATCCAGACCGCTCCGATGGCGCCGGAACTGGAAACCCTGCTGCTCGACCGGTTCGACCGGTTGACCGGAGCCGGGCCTGCATGCCGGGTGGCGGTCCGCTCCAGCGCCATTGGTGAGGAGTTTGATCGGAGTTTCTTTACCGGACTCTATCATACCGAACTCGATGTCGGCCGCGACCGTCTGATCGATGCCTGCAAAACTGTGCTGGCCTCGAAGTACACACCGCAGGCCATTTCGTACCGGCTGGCCAAGGGCTTACTTCACGAACGATGCGCCATGGGCATTGGAGTGCTGGCCATGGTCGAGGCAGCGGTGAGCGGTATCTGCCATACCTGTTCCATCGATGGACCGGGTGACACCTTGGATCTGTTTTATGCCCCCGGCATGGCCAAGGGTATTGTCGAATCCACCCGTTCCGTCGGGCATTTGCGGCTTTCACGCCTGCCACCGCACCGGATCGTCCGCCGGCAGGAGGCCGAGGATGCAACCCGGCCATGGTTGACCGACGTCGAGGCGATCGCCCTGGCCGAAGCTGGCATGCGGCTGGAGCATCATTTCGGCGCACCCCGGGAGATCGAATGGTCGATTGATCGGACTGGAAGCCTGTTCGTGCTCCAAAGCCGTCCCGCCGCCGTCCCGCGGGCCTCTGTGGCACCATCGCCGCCCGTGGTGGCTGGCCAGCCGCTGCTCCACGGTGGGGTGACCGGCTGCGACGGCGCTGGTTATGGGGAGGTCTTCGTGGTCCGCACCATGCAAGAGGCGCTGCACTGCCCCCGGCGGGCCGTGCTGGTGGTCCGGCACCCCCTGCCTTCGTTAGCCCCGCTGCTGCATCGGGCCGTGGCCCTGGTGGCCGAGACCGGCAATCAGGCCTGCCATCTGGCCGCCCAGGCCCGCGAATTCGGCCTGCCGTGCCTGATGGCCATGGAGCGGGCCACCGAGCTGTTGGCCGCAGGCACCCCGGTCACCGTTGATGCGACCGGCCGGGCCGTCTACCAAGGCCGGGTCGAACCCCTGTTGCGCCCGACGGTCGACCGCCCCGATCCCATGGCTGGCAGCCCGGTCCAGCGCACCCTGGCTTCGGCGCTCGCCCTGATCAGTCCGCTTACTCTGCTTGATCCCTGCCCAGCGGATTTTCGAACCGTCCACTGCCAGACCCTGCACGACATCATGCGGCTTTGCCATGGGCAAGCGGTGAGGAGGATGTTCGAATTCAGCCTCCGCTCTGGTCAGGGCAAGGCGGCCAAGCGGTTGCGTTCCACCCTGCCGGGTCAATGGTGGGCGATCGATCTGGACGAGGCTCCCGGTGACGATGACCATCGCCCGGACATTGAGTTGACCGACATAGCCAGTCCCCTGCCGCACGCCCTCTGGGGAGGCATGCAGCACGTGTCAGGGCAAAAACCGGCCTTCTCCCGGCGACAGACAGCGGCGGCTGCGCTCATCCGGGCCGGGGTGCGGCGCGGCTTCGATCTGATCCGAGCACCCTTCTCGCGGGAGAAGAATTATTTCCTTATTTCGCAAAAGTATTGTAATCTTAGCATACAGCTTGACCGCCAGCCGGTCATGGTCGAGGCCATGTTTGATGACCAACGTGGGGCCGGCTCCATCACCTTCCGGGCCGCGGGCAGCCCTCGGCAAACCTGGCGGCTTGAGCTGCTGGCCCAGCTCCTGGACCATTTCGGCTATCGGATCAACCGGGTTGGCGGTGCCCTCTTCGCTTGGATGGATCAGGAGTCCGATGTGGAGCTTTTTGACCGGCTCAAGACTCTGGGCTACCTCGCCATCCGTATCCGAGGACTGGATGCGGAGAGAGCCGATGCCGGGGGGTTGTGGTTGTGCCGCGACAAAATTATTTGCGAAATTAAGGAAATGCTGCACCATGACTGAACAGACCGTCCAGCTCGAAGCGGCGCTCAAAATTCACCTGCTGCTGGTGGACGACGACCTTGAGTTCAAGGGGGTCATGCAGAGGCATCTGGAACGGATTGGTATCCGCCACAGCGTGTCGGTGTGCTGTCTCGACGCATTGGACCTCCTGGAGGCCCAAAACGCCGAGGTGGTGATCATGGACATGAACATGCCCGAAATGGACGGCATCCAGTGCCTCCGCAAGGTCAAGGAACGCTGGCCCTTGAGCGAGGTGGTCATCCTGACTGGCCATGCCTCGGTTAAGTCGGGGATCGAGGGCATGGAAAGCGGTGCCTTTGATTACTGCCTTAAGCCCATCGATATCCGGGAGTTGATCGAAAAGATCGAACTGGCTGCCCAGAAAGCCCTGATCAATCAGGAGGACGCCCTCCTGATCCCGGCAACGCCAGCCGTTGTGCCCCAAGCCAAGCGCACGTCTTAGAGCACAAAACACATTGGCCCTCGTTTTTTGATCGTTGCCGCGAAGCGTGGCAGCGCCAACCCGACCGTTCTTGCCCCCGCGCTATCCGGCACCATTGCATCGCTCCAATAAAAGAATCCCCCGGTCCGATGGGCCGAGGGGATTCTTTTATTTGGGCAGAACCTCAGAAGATCGCGTCCAGGCCTTCAGATGATCGGCTTCATCGCCCCCATGTGGGAGCGCAGCTCCTCACCCACCTGCTCGACCAGGGTGTAGCGGATGGCACCGTTGACCCCGATCAGCTCGATATTGTCCACCGAGGTGTCGGCCGCATCCAGCCCTTTGCCGATCACATCGGTATCAATGGACTTCATGAAATCGGCCAGCAGCGGCACCGCCTGATGGGCGAACAGGTAGCAGCCATACTCGGCGGTGTCGGAAATGACCACGTTCATCTCATAGAGCTTCTTGCGGGCGATCAGATTGGCGATCAGCGGCACCTCGTGCAGGCTCTCGTAATAGGCTGATTCCTCCTTGATGCCGGAGGCCACCATGGTGTCGAAAGCCAACTCCACGCCCGCCTTGATCATGGCCACCATGAGGATGCCCCTGTCGAAATACTCCTGCTCCTTGATCTCCACCTCGGCGGCTCGGGTCTTCTCAAAGGCGGTTTCCGCGGTCTTGGCGCGCCAGCCGAGCAGTTTCTTGTCGCTGTTGGCCCAGTCCTTCATCATGGTCTTGGAAAAGGTGCCGGACATGATGTCGTCCATGTGCTTTTCAAACAGCGGGGTCAGGATCTCCTTGATCTCCTCGGAGAGCATGTAGGCGCGGATCTTGGCAGGATTGGAAAGCCGGTCCATCATGTTGGTGATGCCGCCGTGTTTGAGCGCCTCGGTAATGGTCTCCCAGCCGTACTGGATCAGCTTGGTGGCGAAACCGGGGTTGATCCCCTGTTTGACCATCTTGTTGAAGCAGAGCAGACTGCCGGCCTGGAGCATGCCGCAGAGGATGGTTTGTTCACCCATCAGGTCGCTCTTGACCTCGGCGACAAAGGAGGACTCCAGAACACCGGCCCGGTGGCCACCGGTCCCGGCGGCATAGGCCTTGGCGATATCCCAGCCTTCGCCCTTGGGGTCGTTTTCGCGGTGGACCGCGATCAGGGTGGGCACGCCGAAACCGCGCTTATATTCTTCGCGCACTTCGGTTCCAGGTGATTTCGGCGCCACCATGATCACGGTCAAATCCTCGCGGATCTGCATGCCTTCCTCAACGATGTTGAAACCGTGCGAATAGGAAAGGCAGGCCCCCTTCTTCATCAGCGGCATGACCGCGGTGACGACCTTGGTGTGCTGTTTGTCCGGGGTGAGATTGATCACCAGGTCGGCGGTGGGGATCATCTGTTGGTAGTTGCCAACTGCAAAGCCGTTGCTGGTGGCATTTTTCCAGCTCTGGCGCTTCTCGGCGATGGCGGAGTCACGCAGGGCGTAGGAGACGTCCAGGCCGGAATCGCGCAGATTGAGCCCCTGATGCAACCCCTGGGCGCCGCAGCCGACGATGACGATTTTTTTGTTTTTGAGCTTGCCCACGCCATCGGCGAATTCAGCGGCGTCCATGAAGCGGCATTTGCCCAATTCCTCTAGCTGCAGGCGCAACGGCAGGGTATTGAAGTAGTTTTGTCCCATGATCATTCCTCTCTTGTTGGGGTGGTTGGATCAAAGATTGTCAGGCCGCGGGTCACCGGGCCGGGGTAGAGCGGTTGGAGGGGGCCGGCGCATATCGCCCCGGTGGCCCGGACAGTGGCCATGCCCGGCGGTCACCGCGCCGGATTTATTTTTCCTTCACCATAACCGAAATTTTTGTTGCGAAAAGTGATTTGTTTGCAATTCGTTGTTGCAAAAAATGCAACACGAGCCCATGATGGACACCGGTTTGTCTCATACCACGGAACCTATCTTCTTTCCGCAATTTTTATGGACATCCACGCCCTCAAAATCTTCAGCCACCTGGCCGAGTCCCTTCATTTCGGCCGGACCAGCCGTGCTTGCCACCTCACCCCCTCGGCCTTGACCCGCACCATCCAGCGGATCGAGGAGCAGGTGGGCACGCCCCTTTTCCGGCGCGACAATCGCACCGTGGCCCTCACCCAGGCCGGCACCGTGTTCAGGCAGTATGCCGAGGAGGCGGTGGAGCGCTGGCAGGCCCTGCAGCGGGAACTCGCAGGTAACGAGATCCAGGGCGGTGAAATCTCGCTGTTCTGCTCGGTCACCGCTGCCATGTCCATTCTGCCGCCCATCCTCAAGTCCTTTCGCCGCATGCATCCCGGGGTCCAGATCAAACTGCAGACCGGCGACGCCGCTGAGGCGCTTGACCGGCTCAACAATCGCCAGGCAGAGGTGACCATCGCCGCCCTACCTGAGCGCATGCCCGCCGCCGTCGTTTTCGTCGAACTGGCCCGTACCCCTCTGGTGTTCATCGCCCCGGCCGACGGGGCCGAATTCCTCACGCCCGGCGACGATCAGATCGACTGGGCGCACATCCCGGTCATCCTGGCCGAACGGGGTTTAAGCCGGGAACGGATCGACCGCTGGTTCCGGACCAACAGCATTCGGCCCAATATCTATGCCGAAGTGGCAGGCAATGAGGCCTTGTTGGCCATGGTCAGTCTGGGTTGCGGGGTTGGGGTGGTGCCGGAACTGGTGTTGGAAAAAAGTTTACTGCGGGACCAGGTGCGTCTGGTTGAGATCGAATCAAAGCTTGCACCCTTCATCATCGGCGCCTGCACCCTGAAAAAGCATCTGCTCAACCCGGTGATCCAGGCCTTCTGGACCGCGATCACCCCGGTTGGGCGGCCAAAGCGGCGGCAATAAAAAAACCCGGCTCCGGCGGGCGCGGAACCGGGGTGATGCGGCCAGGCGCGGAAATGGCTATTTCTCAACCATGGGAACCAGCAGGACCGGCACCGGTGTATGCCGGGAAACACGGCGGGCAGTGGTGCCCATGAGGGCGTTGCCGAGAAAGGAGCGGGTCGAGGTGCCCATGACAATCATGCCTGCGCCGCATTTTTTTGCCGTTTCCAGGATTTCCTCGGCGGGGTTGCCGGCGGTGACCATGGTCTCGGTCACCGGTGTCCAGTCGAGGCCGAAGGCCGCCATTTCCTCCAGGGTGAAGATTTCGACCCGTTGCTTCATGATCTCCAGGATCTCTTCGGCCATGTCCTGATTGATCCGGTCAGCGGCCATGCCGGAAAGATAGTTGGCGATGATCGCCGTGCCGGTGCTGCCCAGCGGCTCGACCACATGCAGAATCAGCAGGCGGGCATTGTAGCGGCGGGCCTGACTCACGGCCATACGGAAGACTACCCGGGTATTCTCGCCCAGGTCGGTGGCAAAAAGAATGGTCTGCATATTGGGCGCGGGAATCATCTGCTCCTCCTCGGTGGGGACCGGAATATTCCGGCCGGTGGTTCACGGTGGACAGGAAATGCACAGCCTTTGGCACATAACTTATAATAAACACAATATTTTTCGCAAGCTGTCAAACTTTTTTTGGGCGTGCAACCCAGCCGGGCTCAGGTTGATCAACTTTCACCATCCTTGATCCCGTCGATGATTTTTTTGCTGCTGGTGCCTATGGAGTCCAGTACGTCCAGCAGCCGCCGCTTGGCCTTGTGGGTCCGCCGCAGTTCGGCGAGCAGCGCCTCCCATTCGGCCAAGCGTTGCCTCTCGTTGAACACCTTGTACATCATCCGCAAAAAACCGCCGGCCTCGGCATAGGCCTTGGGTTTGACCTGGGCAATCAGGCCCTCGACCAGGCGACGCCAGATGGCCAAGGCCGCCTCGGGGTGGGTTTTGGCCACGGCCTTGGCCACGGTTTCGTCAACCCCAGCGGTCCCGAGCGATCCCTTGGCCATGGCCTGGTACAGGGCGACGACATCATCAAACCGTTTTTCGAAGATAGCGATGTCGATCAATGCCGGCCGGTTGGGAAAGCGGCCCGTCGGGCCACCCTTCGGCTTTTCCTGGGGATAGCGGACCTCGGGCGCAGGCAGGGGCCAGGCCAGGGGCTCGTCTTTTCTGGCTGATCCGTCGGGCCGCCGGCCACTCTCCAGATAGCCGAGCGCCCCGGCACGGATCGTTGGCCAGCTGGTGAGTTTTTCCGTTGCCCGGCGCAGCTCCTTGTAACCCTCCAGCCCGGGGCGATGGAAAAAATCCTCGGCCCGGTAAGCGGCAACCAGCCCATGCTGCTGCTGGGTTTCGGCGATCCGGCGCAATCGTTCCTGCAATCCCTCGGCATCACCCGCCCGGTGCTGGATGGAGCGGGCAAATCCGTGGATGCACCACTGCCGGGCGCGCTCCAGATCGCCAGCCTTGATGAGCAGATCGGTCAATTGAGTATAGTTGCCTAACTGGTCGACCTCTTTCTCCAGCAAGGGCACGATTTTTTCGGTTTGATTACTGCGTTGGTAGGCGGTGACCAGCCGGTCCTGCAAGCCGGTCCGGTGTTGCCTGGCGGAAAAGGTCGTGGCCTGGGAGCCCTTTTTTGCCGTTTCCGCCCGTCCTGCCAAGATCGTAGCCACCTGTTGCCAGTCGCCCTCGCCGTAGCGTTTGTCTTCCAGTACCTTCTCGCCCGACTGGAGCAGGTTATACTGGTCTTCCAGCAGGCGGTCGATCACCCACAGCAACTGCTCCGCCTTGGCCAGGGACGAGGCGGGCAGGGCGTGGAACACGATTTCCAGACACCCGGCGATGGCCTCGCCGGTCTCACCCTCGTCGTCTGACTGTTCGACCTGTTCGCTGCCCCGCCGCCAGAGCTCGTCGCCCAGCTCCAGCAGGACATCGGCATGGCCGGCGGCCAGCAGGAGGGCGAACTGCTGGTGGACATGGGAATAATCGGGAATGTCGCGCTCATCGCTCCAGGGGCTCGACCAGGCGGGTTCCTTGGTCAGATTGCCGATTTCCTGTCGCAGGGCCCGTATCAGCGGTTCAATTCGACCGCTCCGCAATTGCTCGGCCTCCAGCAGGGCCCGCTCCACCACCGGAAAATAGGCGGCCAGGCGGACCACCATCTCCACCATCTCCTCCCGGCTCTTGTCTGCCAGCAGTTTGCGCACCTTGGAGTGTTCCCGCTTGCCTCCTTCGAAGGCCCTCTGGGGCACGCTTGCCAACTCGCCGCTCTCCCGGTACGGCTTGTCCTCCAGATCGCTGAACAGCACCTGGTGCAGTTCGTCCTCCTCGCTCAATAAAGGGATGTCCCGTTTGCGTTTGCACTGCCGGACCGCCGCCAGGATCACCGCCACAGCGTGCTTGCATGGGCCGTTGCCATAAGGACAGGTGCAGAACCAGTCGTATTCCCCTTGTTCATCGAGATGCACCAGGGTGGCGTAGTTTTCGCTCCCCGAAACCCAGGCGGCCAACTCGCCCCTGGTGGTGCGGTGCAGCCCTGCCACCCGGTTGATATAGGCCTTGCCCCGGCCCCGGATCGTCTCGCCCGCCCAGTGATCCAGGTCGTCGTAGGTCAACTCGCTCAACAGGGTGCCAAGTGTCTTCATTGTTTCTCCCTCGATGTGTTTTCCTTGCCTCAACCGTGAGCGGATTCAATCCGCAAGTTATTACTCCGGCGATTTCATGATTCAACATCTTTCAATCTGCCTTTGGACAACTATCCGTTTTTGTTTAAATTAATCAAGACATGTCTGGCGGTGGTTTAGCTAATTATCCACCGGGGTAATAAACGGACTTCTTCGGGAAAGACAACGAGAGTCAATCTCGAAAAATCACTGCAATAGCCACCCGCACATAAACATTTATATTGTTGATTTATCGTAATTAATGTATATTGCCTTGCAG
>WRKE01000313.1 GCA_009778235.1 Pseudomonadota bacterium | reverse complement strand
GCAGAAAAAATGTTTGTTCTTCCGGCCCCATGTCGCCATGTGGCTGTTTTCGTTTGCCAATGCTCAACGGTGTGATAGCCGGGTCCCGGGCAATAAGGAATCACGAACCCCGCCAGGTCCGGAAGGAAGCAACGGCAGTGGCCCTCCTTATGTGTCCGGGGGTGCCCGGCTATCCTTTTTCACAGTGAGCTTGCCGGGTTGCTTGCAGGGCCGGCGCATCCAACTAAGCATCCTCCTATCCTTGACCGCCGGTATCCACCGTGTCATATCTTGTCCTCGCCAGAAAGTCGCGTCCCCAGTCCTTTGCTGAAGTCGTGGGGCAGAAACCGGTGGTCCGCACCCTGCAAAACGCCCTTGCCCAAAACCGCGTCCCCCATGGCTTGATTTTCAGCGGGGTCCGTGGCACCGGCAAGACCACCCTGGCGCGCATCATGGCCAAGGCCCTGAACTGTGAACAGGGGCCGGCGGCCGAACCGTGCAATTCCTGCCGGTCCTGCCGGGAGATCACCGACGGGACCAGCATCGATCTGCAGGAAGTGGACGGGGCCTCCAACCGCGGTATTCAGGAAATCCGCGAGTTGAAGGAAAAAATCCGCTTCATGCCTACCAGCTCGCGTTTCAAGATCATCATCATCGACGAGGTGCACATGCTGACCACCGAGGCCTTCAACGCCCTGTTGAAGACCTTGGAGGAACCGCCCGACCATGTCTACTTCATGTTCGCCACCACCGAGCTGCACAAGGTGCCGGTGACCATCCTCTCCCGGTGCCAGCGGTACGAACTCAAGCGGATCGGCCACCGGGAACTGGCCTCCCATTTCCTGCGCCTGGCAGAAATAGAGGGGGTACGGATGGAACCCATGGCAGTGGAGATGATCGTGCGCGAAGCAGGCGGCAGTGTCCGGGACGGACTCAGCCTGTTGGACCAGATCTTCTCCTATTGCGGCGAGGAAGTCCGGGCCTCGGAGGTGGCCGAGGTGCTCGGCCTGGTGAGCCACCAGTTGGTGGCCGAGGTGGGTGATGCCCTTTTGCGCGGCGATTTGGGCGCCGCCTACTCCCTGCTCGATGCGATGTATGCCCACGGCTCAGACAGCAGGCGGTTTGGCAATGATCTTCTGGCCTGGTTCCGCGCCCTGGTGGTCTGCAAAATCAGCCAGGAACCAGCTCTGATGCTTACGGTGAGCGAGGATGAACTGCGGGAGCTGACGCGCATCGCTGCGGCGCATTCATTGGAAACGTTGAGCGCCCTGTTCAACCTGCTCCTTGAGCACCTTGAAAAAGCGGCCTTTTCCCAACAGCCACGCCTGGCTTTGGAGATGGTCTGCATCCGCGCCGTTCAGTTCCGGGACGTGGTGCCGGTTGCTGAGCTGATTGCCCGCCTCGACCAAGTACTGGAGCAAACACCCATTGGCACTCTGCCGACCCCGGCCAAAGCCCCGGCGCCTCAACCAAAGCAAGGGAATAACCCTAAGCCGCTGCCGGCATCTGCCTTGCCGCCGCTTGTCGCGCCCGGGCCCGAACTCTCACCCCCGCCTGTCAGCGACCCGACAGAACCATCGCTCCCGCCAGACAAGGTCGCCTCTGCCGCATCGACCCCAGCCAGCGATCGTCAGGCCCGACCTCCCGTGGCCGAGCGCTCAAGGCCGCCAGAACCGTCCATCCCGGCGGAGCCATCCCCCGCCCCGGTAGCCCCAGCTCCACCGGGGCCGCCTGAACCGAAGAAAAAACGCATCCGCCAGCATTGGGACGGTTTCCTCAAATATGTGCAAAAAAGACAACCTTGGGTCGCCGCCTCCCTGCAGATGGCCGATACCGTGGATCGCCAGGGAGAGGACCTGATCATCCGCTTTGCCGACAGCAGCGATTGCGCCCTGTTGAAACAGCGCAACACCATCACCGACCTGACCGAATTCGTGCTCGACTTCTTTCAGGAAAACATGCGAATTCGCGTTGAGGTCCCTGGGGTAGACGCCAGCGCCGTCGACCCGGCCAACGGCCTGGCGCCGCTTCAAGAACGCCGGGGCCTGGCCAGCGACCCCCTGGTGCTGACCGCGCTCGATGTCTTTACCGGCCAGGTGGCTGAAATCCGCGTCGGCCAGCGCTACCGGGCTATTGCCGCAACCATGCCCAGTTCCTCAACCAGCGACGAACTCCTCTCGGTCCCGGAAGAAGAATAACGATCCCAGTCCTGCCCACTGGAGGCGCTTTCGTCAATCACCCAAAGGTTTGCTATGAATATCAGCGAATTAATGAAACAAGCCCAGCAATTCCAAGAAAAACTGGCCGTGATCCAAAATGATCTCAGCCACCAACAGGTTTCCGGTTCCGCCGGAGCTGGCATGGTCGTGGCCACGGTCAACGGCCGGGGCGAACTGCTGGGGATAGCCATTGAGTCGGCCCTGGTACAACCGGACAACGTCCAGATGCTCCAGGATCTGGTGGTTTCGGCGGTCAACGACGGCTTGCACAAGGCCAAGGAGTTGGGCAAGGCGGAAATGTCGCGCTTGACCGGCGGTCTCAATATTCCCGGGCTGTTCTGAGATGCGGGTGATTCCGCCGGCCCTGGAGCGACTGATTGGCGATTTGTCCAAGCTTCCCGGTATCGGCCACAAGTCCGCCACCCGTCTGGCCCTGTACATCCTGCGCCGTCCGGCTGCGGATGCCCAAAAACTGGCCGACGACTTGCTGACCCTGCACGGATCCATCCGTCTCTGCCACCGATGCTTCACTTTTTCCGAGACCGATCCCTGCGTCATTTGCGGCGATCCCAACCGTAACCCCCGGCTGATCTGCGTGGTCGAGGAGCCTGGCGACCAGATCGCCATTGAAAAAACCGGCGCGCACCGCGGCGTCTACCACATCCTGCACGGGGTGATCGCCCCCATGGACGGCATCGGCCCGGCCGAATTAAAAATCCGCGAACTGCGGCAACGGGTTACCTCAGGCCAAGTCGATGAGGTGCTGCTTGCCACCAGTTCGACCGTGCCGGGAGAAGCCACTGCCTCGTACCTCGCTGAACTGCTCAAGGAGAGCCGGGTCAGGATCAGCCGCCTGGCTTGCGGCATCCCCCTGGGCATGGATATCAAGTACGCCGATGAGCATACCCTGGCCAAGGCCATCGAATCCCGCCAGCTGATCAAACATTTTCCTTGACCGTCTTTTTACCGGTGCAACCCATTGTCGATCGGAGTGTTTTCACCTGATTCTCCGACGGGGTCAGTCCATTATTTTGTTTGAAACGTTGACCTTTTTCCAATTGTCGCGTAAAAATTTTGGGATGGGCACCGCTCATCAGGGCCAAATTCCGCCAGACGCGACCGGTCCACTTTGTTGTCCATTCCATTTCCATTGCGTCCCGTCGCTTGAGCCCGGCGTGATGTACGGCCGCAGGGGCATCACGCCGCAACCGACGCCCCTTTTAAGCATGCGCCCCTGCCGACGATGCTTAAACACCAGCAAGGAGATCGCGATGATTCATCTGGTCGAAACCGATATCACCACCATGAAAGTCGATGCCATTGTCAACGCGGCCAATGAAACGCTCTTGGGAGGAGGCGGGGTCGACGGCGCCATCCACCAGGCCGCCGGGCCGGAATTACTGGAAGAATGCCGGGGTATCGGCGGCTGTCAGACCGGGCAGGCCGTTCTCACCAAGGGATACCAGCTACCGGCCAAGTTTGTGATCCATACGGTGGGTCCCATCTGGCGGGGCGGCAACCAGAACGAGCCGGCCCTTCTGGCCAGTTGCTATCGCCGCTGCCTGGAACTGGCGGTCTCCCACGATATCCAATCCATCGCCTTTCCGGCGATCAGCTGCGGCGCCTACGGCTTTCCCCTAGACGAGGCCGCGGACATCGCCGTGGACACCATCCAGTCCTTTTTAAACCGCAATGGCAAACCCAAGGATGTCTACATCGTCTGTTTCCAGCCACGCGCCAAATTCGCCTTTGCCCAGTCCATCCGCGGCCTGGAGGAGTAGGCTTGCCCCGGCTGACCGGCATCGGATTTGGCCGCGTTACGGCAAAACAACAAGCCCCTGATGCAACAGATGCATCGCGGTTGCAAATCAATCGACTGACCGGTCGACCGGCAGAGGTTTTCGCTGGGCCGGATCGCTTTCTTTTCCACCCAGGCAAGGAGTTGCCATGCGCATAGGAATCGATATCGGCGGCACCCATACTGACGGGGTGCTCATCGACGGCAACCACCTGGTGGCCGCGGCCAAGGCTCCCACCCATCCCCATAACCTGTTGGCCTCGATCAACCAGGTTTTGCAGGCGATCCTTACCGGCCAGGACCCGGTCCGGGTGCAAACCCTCAACCTGAGCACCACCCTGACCACCAACGCCATCGTCACCGGCACGACCGAACCGGTGGGCATGCTGGTGTCGGCCGGTCCCGGCATTGCCCCGAGCCATTACCGAATCGGCGACCATTATCACCTGGTGTACGGCAGTCTCGATCACCTGGGCACGGAAACCTCGGCCCTGGATGAACAGGATCTGGAGGAAGCCCTTGCCGACTGCCGCGCCCAGGGGGTGAAATGCTTCGGCGTGGCTTCCAAGTTCTCACCGCGCAATCCGGCCCATGAAAATCAGATGGTCGAAGCCCTGGGCAACCAGGCGGATTTCGTCTCCTGCGGCCACCTGCTCTCCGGCCAGCTCAACTTTGGCCGTCGAATCCACACCCTCTACTACAATTCCGCGGTCTGGCGCACCTTCCGCACCTTTGCCGCCGCCTTGAACGCCAGTCTCAAGGGATTTCAACTCGAAGCCGAGGTCAACATCCTCAAGGCCGACGGCGGCACCATGCCGCTGGCTCGTGCCCAGCAAATGCCGGTGCAATCGATTTTTTCCGGTCCTGCGGCCTCGGTCATGGGCATCCTCGCCACCACTCGGATGAACCAGGATCTGCTGGCACTCGACATCGGCGGCACCACCTCGGATATTGCTGTTTTTGCCGGCGGGCAGCCCTTGCTGGAGCGGGAAGGCATTGCCATTGAAAAGCGTCCGACCCTGGTGCGGGCCATTCGGGTCGAGTCAATCGGCATCGGCGGCGATTCCTCCATCCAGGTCGTCGAGGGCCGGGTCACCACCGGCCCGCAGCGGCTCGGGCCCTGTATGGCGGCCGGGGGTCCGGCTCCGAGCCTGATGGATGCGCTGAATGTCGCGGGCATGGCCACATTCGGCGAGGTCGACCGCTCCCTTCAAGGCCTGGCCGCCCTGGCCGCTGAGCATCAGTTGACCCCGGAGCAACTGGCCAAGGCCGCGATCGAAGCGGCGCTTGACACCCTGGCCGCGAAGATCACCGGGCTGGTGCGGGAGGTCAACACCAAACCGGTCTACACCATCCACGAAATCCTGACCGACCGCGAGATCATCCCTGACCGGCTGATCGTCATCGGCGGGCCAGCAGCGGTCTTCAAGGATCTGCTTGCCGCCCAACTGGGCCTGGAGGTGGTGGTGCCACCGCTCTACGAGGTGGCCAACGCCATTGGCGCGGCCCTGACCCGGACCACCAGCCACCTCACCCTGACCGCCGATACCGCCCGCAGCCGCCTGTCGGTGCCGATGCTCGGCATTTTCCGGCCGATCGCCAGGGGATTCAGCCTCCAGGAGGCCATTGCTGAGGCCAAAAAACTGCTTGCCGCCGATCTGGACCAGGCTGGCGTGGCCTTGCCGGACGACGAGATCCAAATCACCCAGGCCGACGCCTTCAACATGGTGGATGGCGGCTACACCAGCGGCAAAAACATCCGGGTCGAGGCCCAGGTGCGGCCGGCACTGGTCAGCCGGCTGGAAAACAGTGATGTGGCTCTCCGAATCGCCGGCGCGCTCTGAACCCGCTCGTGGTTTCACCATCATCAAGTACACAGGTCACTCCATGCTGAAAGCCACCACCTCCCTTGGCGTCATCTTTTTCCCGGCCTTTGACTGGGCCATCTCGCCCACCCACCCTGAACGGGAGGAGCGGCTGCTCTACACCCAGGACCAATTCAGGGAAGAAGGACTGTTTGATATCGAGGGCATCAGCGAGCACCGGCCTTTGCTCGCCACCGACCAGGACATCATGCGCGCCCATTTCTGCTTTCCGTCGGTGGAGGCGGTCTGCACCGAATCGCACCGAATCTCAGCCGGCGGCGCCATTCAGGCCGCCCGGCTGGTCCTGGAACAGGAGACCAGGCGCGCCTTTGCCCTGGTCCGCCCGCCCGGCCACCATGCCATGAAGGTGGTGCACGGCAACCGCGGTTTCTGCAACATCAACATCGAGGCGGTGATGGTCGAGTGGATCCGCGAGCACTATGGCCGCAAGCGGATCGCCATCATCGATACCGACTGTCATCACGGCGACGGCACCCAGGATGTTTATTGGCACGATCCGGACGTGCTGTTCATCTCCCTCCACCAGGACGGCCGCACCCTCTATCCCGGCTCCGGCTTCCCCAACGAAAACGGCGGCCCCCGCGCCCTGGGCAAGACCGTCAACCTGCCCCTGCCGCCGCGCACCTCGGACGACGGCTATCTGTATGCCATCGAACAGGTAGTGCTGCCGATCCTGGCCGACTTCAAGCCGGACCTGGTCATCAATTCCGCCGGCCAGGACAACCATTATTCCGACCCGATCACCAACATGCAGTTTTCGGCTCAAGGGTACGCTAAGCTCAACGAACTGCTCAAACCGGATATCGCGGTGTTGGAAGGCGGCTATTCGATCAAGGGCGCCCTGCCCTACGTCAACCTGGGCATCTGTCTGGCCATGGCCGGCTGCGACTACTCGGCAGTCCGCGAGCCGGATTACAACCATGCCTCGTTGCGCGAATCAGCCGAGATCATGGAAACCATCAAGCAGACCTGTGCCTATGTGCTTGACGGCTATTTCCATCCCCCCAAGGGCGATTTCGAAAAAAAAGGCGAATATTTCATCCGCGAACGCAAAATCTATTACGATACCGACGGCATTCTGGAAAAGCAGCGGGAAGAATTGAAAGACTGCGACCAGTGCCGCGGTCTGCGGCTG
Organism: Pseudomonadota bacterium; assembly: GCA_009778235.1. GTDB lineage: Bacteria > Desulfobacterota > Desulfobulbia > Desulfobulbales > Desulfobulbaceae > Desulfobulbus. Next base: position 21,417 of record WRKE01000313.1, on the reverse strand, counting down.
ATCAAAACCGGCTCCAGCCATCTGCTGCCCTGCCTCGGGGTCGAGCTGCCCATCGACTGCTGTCCGGCTTGCGAGCGCGAAGGGTACGAGGCCTTTGCCAGTTCTGGTACAGAGTTCCACATCACCCAGTTACTCGACCAGAAAAACAAGCAATTCCGCTATCTATCCAAAAAGTGAGGCCAGGCTGAACATGGCTGTTGGTCATTTATCCACCTTTATTGCTCCCGTGCCATAAACCCGATTGGACGCCGAACAGCCACCCATGCCGAAGCCCCAGGACGAAGTTCTCCGCCAGATTCTCACCTCGGCCCAGTTGCCGACCCTGCCGACCATGGCGGTCCGGCTATTGGAGCTGACCTGCCAGGAAGACACCTCTCTGGCCGACATTGCTGGCTGTATCGCCCAAGATATGGCGTTTTCCGCCAAAATCCTCAAGGCCGCCAATTCCACCTTCTACAGCTTCCAGCAACAGGTCACCACGGTCAATCAGGCCGTGTCGCTGCTCGGCATCAATGCGGTGCGGAGCCTGGTGTTGAACTTCACCTTCCTCTCCCTGGGCAAACAGCCGGAAAACAGCCTGTTCAAGCTCGAGATGTTCTGGGAACGCTCCCTGACGGGCGCCACTGCGGCCAAGATGCTGGCCACCCATGTCCCCGGGGTCGATCCCGATACCCTGTTCACCATCGGCTTGCTGCAGAATATCGGCCAGATAATTTTCGCCATCACCGCCCCGACCCGCTACAACACCGTCCTCGAACGGCTGGCGGCCGGCGGCCAGGATATCGACGAAACAGAGTTGGAAAAGGAAGCGCTCTCCTTCTCCCATACCACTCTGGGAGCCGAGGTGGTTAAAACCTGGGGCCTGCCGGCCAACATCACGGCGGCAATCCGCCATCACCACGACCCAGCCGCCTATGCCGGCGGCGACCTGTACGAACAGAAGCTTGTCAACATCGTTTTCTTGTCCGACCTGGTCACCCGGATCTTCTACTCCCGCGACCCGCAACTTCACTACCAGCGACTTCACGGCGAAGCCGACCGGCTGTTCGGGCTGAATGATCAGGTGCTCAAAAATTTTCTAGCCATCATCGATAGAGAGATCACCCACTCCGCCCATTATCTCGAGGTGCCCATCAACGCGGTACGGCCGGTGGCGGAGATCATCCAGGAGGCCAACATCCGGCTCAGCATGCTCCAGTGCAGCTATGAGGAGATGCATAGGGAATTGATCCTGGCCAAGCTGGAACTGGAAGCTATCCGGAGTCGGTTGACCGAAAAAAACCTGATGCTGGAACGACTGGTCAATATCGACGGGCTGACCGAAATCTACAACCACAGGTATTTCCGAACCTTTCTCAACTCGGAAATCAATCGGAGCGTCAGCAATCGCGGTTCTTTGTCGATCATTTTAGCTGACATCGATCATTTTAAGCAATTCAACGACCGCTACGGGCATCAATCCGGCGATTTCATTCTCAAAGAATTATGTGTGGTGGCCAAGCAAGCCATCCGGCAATACGATCTGATGGCCCGTTACGGCGGCGAGGAATTTGTTTTTGTCCTGCCAGAGACCTCGCCCGAAACAGCCATGATTGTGGCGGACCGTCTCTGCCGGACCATCGCTGAGAATGATTTTACTGACGGATATCGGCATTTCCGGGTCACGATCAGCCTCGGGGTGGCCAGTGCCGCGCCGAAGAGCACCGAATTCAACCAAAACGAGTTTATTGCCATGGCTGACCAGGCGCTGTACAAGGCTAAACATTTGGGCAGGAACCAGGCGGTCCTGTACCAGCCCCCACCCCCGCAGACGACCTGAGGCAAAATGAATGCGTCAGTACGGATGCGGTCGGATTGTTGCGGCCAAGGTGTCCCGCCCCAACCACGCCCTTGCTGAACATTTTATTCTTCCGGCTGCCCCCGGTCTCTCCTCCAGACCAGCGCTACCGGGGCTTGCCAACAACCATCACCCCCTATTCTCTCAGCGATGCGCATTAAAACGATTCTCCTGGCCCTGTTCCTGGCTGGCATTGTATTCCTGATTCAGGATTGGTTTCCGATCCGTGGATATGTGCTTGGTTCATTGATAGCAGCAGTGACCTATCTCTTGCTTGAGATGGCTGCCCTGCGCCGCCGGGTCGGCGAACTGGAGTCTTCGCTCGTTCAGCCAGCCGACCGGGTGGACGACTTGCCGCCAACGATTTCTCTGCCACCCCGCCAGACGGAAGGCGTACCACCATCGATTGTTCAGCCCCACCGCCGGGCGGAAGACGTATCGCCCCCCCCGAAACCGGTATATGAGGTATATGAACTGGAGTTGGAGGAGTGGGAGGATCTGGTTGTGGTGCCGGAGGCATCCAAATCGGCATCAACCGCCGCGTCTCAGCCGGCCAACGAGGAGGCTGCCGGGTCAAAGACAAAGAACACCTTCACGGCCAAACCTCAGCCCCCCCCGGCCGACCAGTTTATTGATCTGTTTTCCATGTTGTTCCGCTGGCTCACCGGCGGTAACCCGATCCTCAAGGCCGGCATCGTGGTGCTGTTTTTCGGGGTTGCCTTTCTCTTAAGCTATGCGGCCCAACGCAACCTGTTCCCCATCGAACTGCGGCTGGCAGGCGTGGTTGTCGGCGGCCTGGCCCTGTTGCTGCTCGGCTGGAGGCTGCGGCACAAGCACACCTTGTATGGCGTGGGCCTGGAGGGCGCGGGCATCGGCATCCTCTACCTGGTGGTCTTTGCCGCGGTCAAACTCTACAGACTCGACCATCTCCTTCCCCTGCCGCTGGCCCTGGCGGTGATGATCGGCCTGGTCGGGCTGTCCTGCGCCCTGGCGATCCTGCAAAATGCCAGAGGATTGGCCGTTGCCGGCTCAGTGGGCGGTTTTCTCGCGCCGATCTTGATGTCGACCGGAAGCGGCAGCCATGTGCTGCTCTTTTCCTACTATACCCTCCTCAACTGCGGCATCCTGGCCATCGCCTGGTTCAAGTCATGGCGGGAACTGAACCTCACCGGTTTCATCTTCACCTTTGGCATCGCCGCCGCGTGGGGCGTCAAATTGTATAGTCCCGCCCAGTTCGCCACCACCGAACCCTTTCTCATCCTGTTTTTCGTCATGTACTGCCTGATCTCGGTGCTGTTTGCCCATCGCCAGCCCCTGCACCTGCGCGGCTATATCGACGGCCCCCTGGTGTTCGGCCTGCCGGTGGTGGCCAGCGGCTTCCAGGCCCATCTGGTCTCTGATCTCAAATATGGCCTCGCCTTCAGCGCCTTGGCGCTGGGCGGCTGGTATATCGGCCTGGCGCGGCTGCTGTGGAGGCGAATGGTGCCAGGAATGCGCCTGCTGACCGAGGCCTTCCTCGCCATGGGCATCGTCTTTGCCAGTCTCGCCATTCCTCTCGGGCTTGATGCCCAGTGGAGCAGCGCGGCCTGGGCACTTGAGGGTGGAGCCATGATGTGGGTCGGGGTCCGGCAGAACCGCATCACGGCCCGGATCTTCGGCCTGTTGCTCCAGCTCGGGGCAGCGATCACCTTTATCACCTCATGGCATGGTGACGCCTTCACCTCCCTGGTGTTGGTTGACCGGTTTTTCCTCGGCTGCGCCCTGATCGCGATCGCCGCCCTCTTCTCGGCCGACTGGCTGGACCGGGAACCGCAGCGGGCCACCTGGGAATCCCTCGCCTCTCCTGGTCTTCTGTTCTGGGGGTTGATCTGGTGGTACGGAGGCGGGATCATGGACCTGAACCACCATGTCCATGGGGACCTTTTTTTTATTTACCTGCTCCTGTTCGCCGCGGTCTCCACCGTGGGATTTGCCGTGATCGGCCATTGGACCAAGTGGTGGCGGCTCTCGATCGCCGCCTTCCTGCTCCTGCTGCCTTTGATGATCATCGTTCTCGCCCAGTATATGACCATGGGCGGCGGGTGTTATGGCGAACCGCTGTTGATCGGCTGGGGATGGCTGGCCTGGCCGCTGGCCATCGTGCTCCAATATGGCCTGCTCTATCACCTGGAGGACCAACTGGACGCAAGAATTCTTCCTCGCTGGCACAATCTCACCCTGTGGGTGCTGCTGGCAATAGTGACCATCGAAATCGCCCAGCGGGTCGGTCAACTGCCCGACCTGGCCGAAGCATGGGAGATGGCAAGCTGGGGCTTGGTGCCGGTGGTGCTGCTCATCCTGCTGCAGTGGCGGGGAAACCGCCTGGCCTGGCCAGTGACACGCTTTGCCCCAAGCTATCACGGCCCTGGCATTGACGTGCCCCTGGCGCTTTTACTGCTGTGGACCTTGATCACCTTTTTTTACAACGGCAATCCAGCGCCTCTGCCCTACCTGCCCCTGGCCAATCCGCTGGAACTGGTCGAAGCGGCTGTCCTGCTCCTGGCGGGTTATAGGATCATTTGTGCCCCGTCGAATCGTTACCAGCCTCGGCCACCGTTTTACTGGCTGGTGACCATCCTGGCCTTCTGGTACCTGAACACGGTTGTCGCCCGCAGCGTCCACTTCTTTGCCGAAGTGCCCTACCGGTTGAGCAATTTATTTGCCTCGCCAATTCTGCAGGCCGGCATCGCCGTCCTGTGGTCAGTGCTGGCCTTGACCCTGACCGTTTGGGGTGCACGGAAGAGCCTTCGGCAGGTCTGGCTGGCCGGGGCCGGGCTGCTTGGCCTGACCGTGGTCAAACTTTTTTTTATTGATCTGGCCGGAACCGGCGCCATCGGCCGGATCGTTTCCTTTTTGGTGGTGGGCCTGCTGATGTTGGTCATCGGTTTTTTTGCCCCCTTGCCCCCAAAAAATGAAGAAACAAAGCCCATGACCGAGGAGGCAAGCCTATGACCCGAATCGCATTCGCCTGCCTGTGTTTTTGTGCTTTTGCGTACCCATTGCCAGCCGCATCGCTCGTCCCCAACGACTTTGCCGCCGGTTTGTCCCTGCCTGAGGCCGATGGCACCGGCATCCATGTGTTCGAAGTGCCTGCCGTGGTCTATGAGAAGGCGCAGCGTTCGGACCTGACCGATGTGCGGGTGTTCAACGCCGCCGGCGAAGCAGTGCCCCATCTGGTCCGCGAGGTTGCCGAAAGGAGCGAGGAAATTCGCCAGCCTATCCCATTTTTCCCGCTGCCCGGCAAAGAATCACGGCAACCGGACGATCTTTCGCTCCGGGTGGCCCTGCAAGCGGACGGCAAGGTGCTCACCGTGGATGCCGGCGCCCCCAACCAATCATCCCCCACCAGTTGCTACCTGCTCGACACCTCCCGGTGGAAGGTGGCCGGCCCTTCGGCCCTTGAATTTTCTTGGCGCAGTCCGGCCACCGGCCTTCTGACCCTTTCCCTGATGCACAGCAGCGACCTGGTACACTGGCAGCCCCTGGTCGACCGGGCGGTATTGGCTGAACTCAGCTATCAGGGCAGCCAGGTTGTTGCCCGGCGCATCCCGCTTCCCCATAGGGCATTGCCTTATATTCGTCTGGATTGTGTCGATTGTCAGGCGCCATTGCTCCTTTCGGAGGTGGTCGCTCTGGCGGGCCAGCCCGTTACCGGTGATCCATGGCAGTGGACGCGTTTGTCCGCCGCCCAGGTCACGGAAGAAAAGGGGCAGCGCTTGATCACCTATCACCTGGGAGCCAAGGTGGGGGTAAGCGCGGTGCAACTGCGCTTACCCAAGGCCAACTCCTTGCTCCGGGCCGCGATCGAGACCCGGGGATCGAGCAACGAGGCTTGGCGCCAGGTCGTCCGTTCCGACTTCTACCGCCTTGATCTGGAAGGGACGCCCCTGATCAACCCGGTGGCCGCCTGCCCCCCGGTTTCAGCCGCCCACTGGCGGATCCGGGTCATTGCCGACCATGCCGGTCTGGAGAACAACAATTCATTGCCGGAACTTGAACTCGGCTGGCGGCGGCAGGAGATCCTTTTCCTCGGCCGCGGCCAGGCCCCGTACCTCCTGGCCTTCGGCAGCGTCAAGGCCGCGACCGAAGCCATTTCTAGCAGCCCGGACAACCTGATGCTGGCCACCCTGCGGGACACCGGCACCGAATCCCATATCCGCCGGATCAAACCGGGCCCGGAGGTCTCTCTCGGCGGCGACCAGGCCCTGCAGGCACCGAAGCTGTCGATGTTTGCCTCTGTCTCCTGGCAAAAAATCGTGCTATGGCTGGTGCTCATCGCCGCGGTGGCCATGCTGGCCGTCATGGCCAGGAAACTATTGCGGGAACTGCCCACCAAAACCGATTAACCGCAAGCCGGCGCGTATTCAAGAATCGTCGACCGGCCAGGACAATGGTTGGCACGAGGAGGCGGCAAAGGCGGCTTGATATTTTCTGGAAAGAACAGACACGGTGGCCCCGGTGGGCCACCAGGAGTGGGCAAGGTGCGAACTGGTCGAACAACTGGGAGATCTGGCGTATCTGGTCACCGGCAACCGATCTTTCAGGTCAAAGGCTTGGTTGACGTCGCCTTGCCGTAATGGGCCAGGACGCCATCCTCGCCGGCAATCAGCAGATTGTCCAGTTCGTTGCGGTCATCGGCCACCGGCGGGAAATGGATGTGAAGCATGACCCCGATTTTTTCGATGACCGAACACAGGGACTCACCGGCACACCCTTCTTTGATCCCGGCCACCAGGGTATCGATCAGGCCCTGCCAGGCATGCGGACCGATCCGCTCGTTGATCCCCCGATCCCCCAAGATAAAGACCCGGCGCTCCAAAACAGAGATATAGATCAGCACGCCGGTCGCTTCCCTGGTGACGTGCAACCCTTCTCCGTAAAAGCGGTTTACAGCCGCCCGCTCCACCTCCTCCTGGGCCCGGTGTTTGCGGATAAACAACCGCAACAGCCAGGGGATGCGCATCAACAGCAAGGCCAGGGGAAAAAAGCACGCCAAAAAGGCGAGAAAGAGCCAGAGCAACTGATCCTGCCACCAGAACAGGGAACCGGTGACCAGGGCGGCGACCAAGGCGCTCGGCATGGAGAGCCAGGCAGCGCCGGCCAGGGCCGCTTCGGGGTAGGAATGGCTGGCCGAAACCACCATGGGCACGATCTCGCCGGTGGTACATCGCTCCATCTCCGCGACCATCCCGACCACACGCTGCCGCTCATCTTCATTTAAAAACCGCCCGGCCAACCTCCGCATACTCACCATGATCCCGAAGCGCCTCCCCCGCCAAAACCACCGCCACCGCCGCCGAAACCGCCGCCGCCACTGCTAAAATCGCCTCCTCCGCCAAAACCGCCGCCACCGATGTAAAAGCCGCGGCTTCCACCTCCCGGGGGCTGTAGACTGGCCAACAGCCCGCCCAGCATCCCGAGCGGCACCAGTGCCAGCAGCATCAGCCAGCCAAAGAGCCCGGTAAACAGGGTTATTGCCAGCCCGGGCGCAAAAAAACCGCCCAGCACGGCGGCCACCGGCTTGATCCGGCGAAAGAGTTTACCGATGAAGAGCAGACCGAAGATCAGCACCATAAAATAGGGCCCATGGTCCCGATCGCGGTACGTCCGTTTCAGGTTTTTTTTATTCGCCACATATTCGCCCTTGACCGCAGCCTTCATGGCCGACACCCCGTCAATCACCCCCTGGTCAAAGGCACCTTGCTTGAAGGCAGGCACGATTTGCTCCCGGATGATCCGCCCGGCCACCAGATCGGTCAGCCTGCCCTCCAGGCCATAGCCAGTCTCGATCCGGACCTGGCGATCACCCGCCGCCACCAGCAACAGGGCGCCGTTATCCAAACCCTTTTGGCCGATCTTCCAGGTCTCGGCCACCTGAAGCGAGTAGCGCTCCAGCACTTCCCCTTCCAGGCTGGGGATGGTCAGCACCACGATCTGGGTCGAATCGCTGCGCTCCAACTCCGCCAACGACTGGTCAAGCAGCCGAATCGTTGCCGAAGAAAGCAGGTGGGCGGTGTCGTTGACCCGACCGGCCAAGGGTGGCACCTCCAGTGCCTGGGCCGGTGCTGAGGGGCTGCCCAACAGCACCAACAAGAGGGCCAACAATCGGGCATACCTGCGGGTGGCAATCATATTCGGCTCTTCGTCGTTACAAGTGGATTTCTTATGTGGGCAACTGGTAGCCATCCATAGGGTTGGTCACAATCTTGCGCCTCGACATGCCCCACCGCAGAATCGCGCGGATGATGCTCAATTCGCGGTGGATGGTCGTTTTCTTCTTGCCGGCGTCTATCCTGGTTTTGATGTAGGTGTCGAGCACAGCAGGACCAACTTTTGATGCCGGCAGGTGACCGATCTCCGGCAGGATCACCCCTTCGAGTTTGTAGGCGGTATCCTCCCGTGAGGTCCTGGCCATCTGAGCGCCGTGGCCAAGCATGTACTCTTCGGACAGCAGGGCAAAGCTGGGCTCGACGCTTTCCCCGGGCCGCTGTTTACCCAACCCGAGGGCGTGATTGCGCTCATGCGCCGCCAGTTCGGCCCCTATCCCTCTGCCGAAGTATTCACGGGTGCGGCCTGGATCGTCCCGGTTGAACCCCTTGTGATAAAAAACGAACCACCGTCCGTCTTTCGTCTGATGGACGCTCATGGGCTGTTATTCCGCCACTCTGACAGGAAGAGGTTTGGTGTTGGCTGGCTGTTGGGGTATCGACTGCTCTGTGTTCAGTTGTTGCTGTATCGCTTGCCCCTGATCAACTCTCTTGTTTTCTTGACCGAAATATGACCTGATAGCTAGAAGTCTTTTTTCTGTTGGTTCTCCTGCTCCAAAATTATGCGCTTTTTCAAAAGCAGACCCATAATTTCCAATTATTTCTTGATTTGCCCTTACTGTAAAACCATCATTACTCCTTGTAATCACAACGGTCTCTCTGTTAAAAACTCTTGTGTCGTATTGACTTCCAAAGAATATTGAATTCATCATATTATCGCTTTGATGTATAAAAGAAATTATATGGTCACTCTCTTTTTCAATTCGCCATCCACCTGATATGTAAATATTTATAATTTCGCTCTTCAAATTCTCTAATTGTACATTTGCTGGCACTGAAATAGATGACAAATATGTCCTGTCTTGTTTTCCAGCGCATCCACTGATAACAAGTGCCATTGTGAATGCAATACAACAGGCCATTGCGTGTATTTTTTTTGTCATTTTCATAATTTCATCGCCCTCTTATGTTTACGATTTATCATTACTGACGTACGGCCTGGATCGTCCCGGTTGAACCCCTTGTGGTCAAATATTCTATCTTATTTTCCTCAGTTACCGGGTCCGGAAATCGACCTTGGGCACCTCTCGCGCCCCCTCAGAGGCCTTGAAGTACTCCTTGCGCTCCAGGTGGAGCAGCAGGCTGTTGGTCAGGTTTTCAGGAAAAGCCCGGATGGAGGCGTTGAAGGTTTCGACCGCCTGATTGTAGCGCTGCCGGGCCACATTGATCCGATTTTCCGTCCCTTCGAGCTGGTTCTGCAAATCAAGGAAGTGCTGGTTGGCCTTGAGGTCCGGATACCGTTCCGCCACCACCATCAGCCGGGCCAGGGCGGAACTCAGATCACCCTGGGCCTGCTGCAACTGTCGCATGGCTGTGGCATTGCCCAGATCGTTGGCAGACAACTGCACGGCCGTGGCCTTGGCGCGGGCATTGATCACCGCCTCCAGGGTCTCCTTCTCATGGCCGGCATAGCCCTTGACGGTTTCGACCAGATTGGGAATCAGATCGGCCCGCCGCTGCAGGCTGGCCTCGATGTCGCCCCAAGCCTTGAACACCGCCTCTTCCTTGCTCTGCAAGGTGTTGTAGCCACACCCGGAGACCAGCATCAGCAGGGTGATGACGGCCGTCAGTTGTCCCAATCGTGTTTTCATCTCTTCTCCTTGAACAAGAACAAAAAACAAGAAATTTGCCGGTTTCATTGGACCGGGATGCCGTGCTGCCGTTCCCGCTCAAGGATCCATTGCACAGCCGCGACGAGATCCTCGGCCACATGGGCGGGCTGCACCGCCTGGTTTGGACCGATGTAGCACAGATCGCCCCGGCCATAACCGGTCAACACTAAAAGTGAGGTGGCCCCGGCCGCGGCCCCGCAGCGCAAATCCGACCAGCGGTCACCAACCATGTAGGAACGGGTGAGATCAAGCCCCAGGTCGCGGGCGGCCCGCTCAAGCAGCCCGGTCCGGGGCTTGCGGCAGGAGCAGGCCAAGCGGTACTGCTCTTCCTTGGCCTCGGGGTGGTGCGGACATATATACCAACCATCGATCCGGGCACCGTCCAAGGCCAGCAGCCGGACCATCTCGGCGTGGACCGCATCGAGCAGCGTTGCGGGAAAATATCCCCGGGCCAGGCCGGATTGATTGGTCACCACCACCACCGGCAGGCTGTGCTGGTTGAGGGTCCGGATGGCCTCTCCGACTCCCGGCAGCAGGTGCAAGCGGCTTAAATGATTGATATAGCCCATCTGCTCGTTGATGGTGCCGTCCCGATCGAGAAAAACCGCGGGCCGCGGACTTTTTTCAAATCGTTCGCCTTGTTCTTGGTGTGGTCCGCTCATCACCGCTCCTTCAGGATGCCCAGGACGGCCTGGCCGACCTCGTTGCTGTCGATCAGCTTCATGCAACGGAAATGCTTTTCCGGACAAAGGCTTTTTTTACAGGGGCTGCAGGGCAGCGGCTTGCGGATGATCACCGCATTGTCCGAAAAGGGCCCGGTGGCGACATGGTCGGTTGAACCGAAAATTGCCACCAGCGGGGTGTGCCGGGCCGCGGCCACGTGCATCAAACCGGAATCGTTGGTGACGAAAACATCGCACTCCCCGATCAGGGCCATGGCTTCAATCAGACTGGTCGCGCCGGTGAGGTCGATCATCCGCGAAGCTGCCTCGGGACCGGCGAGGTTTCTGATCGCCACGGCGGTTTCACGGTCGGCCATGCTGCCAAAGAGCAGGATGCGGCCGTTGGTATGACGGCACAGCATCCGGGCCAGTTCGGCGAATTTTTCCGCAGGCCAGCGTTTGGCCGGGCCAAAGGCGGCGCCGGGATTGAAACCGATCATTGGTCCGCCGGCCGGAGACCTGCCGATCAGTTCGCCGCGCTTGCGTTTGGCCGCATCGACCTGGTCGCCGGGGATGAACAGTTCCAACTCGTTGACCGCGGCTGAAAGTCCCAGCCCTCCCATGATCCGCTGATAATAATTGACCTCGTGTTTCTTGTTCAAGACATTGATTTTTTGAACTCCATGGGTCAACAACCAGCCCCGGCCATCGGTGGTGTAGCCACCCCGTACCGGAATCCTGGCCAGGACGGCGATCAGGGCCGCCTCAAAGGCGTTCTGCAGGAGGATGGCGCAATCGAACCGCTCCTGACGCAGTTCGCCGGCCAACCGCCACATGCCTTGCAGCCCCTGGTGGCGCCCTTTTTTCTCATAGATGATCAGCCGGTCAACCCTGGGACTGTAGCGGAACACATCGCTCACCCAGGGATGGACCAGCATCACGATCTCACTCTCGGGAAAATTCTCCCGGATGGTGCGGACCGCTGGGGTGGTCATCACCGCATCGCCAATCCAATTGGTCGACCGGACCAAAATTTTCTGCGGATGCTGCGGCCAGGGCTTCACGGCTTCATTCCTCCGGTGTCCGCCTGTTGCCCAGCCAAGAGTCCGGCCAGCCGCTCGGCGGCAAATTCGATGGACGCATCCTGGGACAGGGCGATCTCATAGTTAGCGATGGCTGCCTCCCATTCACCTAACCGCTCCAAATTCAGGGCCAGGTTGGCATAGTCGATGGCCGAGGCCGGGTTGAGTTCCACTGCCCGGCGGAAATGGATCACAGCCTCGTCATGGCGGCCGAGCTTGTAACAGCAGACCCCTAGAGTGTTGTAAATGTCCGGCCGCTGATCATCGTAATACAATCCTTGGGTGAGCACCTCGATCGCCTCATCGTAGCGGCCAAGGTCGCGCAGGCACGAGCCTTGGTATGAGCACAGATACGGCAGATCTTCTCCTGTTGGTTGCAGGGTGAAGGCTTGGCTAAAACAGCTCAAGGCCTCATCGACCCGCCCCTGTTCATAGAGATGGCGGCCCCGGTAGAAATGGAGATAATAGGCGTCGGGAAGCACCTTCTGCATATCGGCCAGCTTGGCCTCCAGCGCCTCACCCCCCAGCAGGTCGGCCGCCAGTTTGGCGGCGAACAGGGCCGCATTGCCGCCCATGGCCCGTTCGCGGAAATGGGCGCCGGGAATGATGGTGTAGACCGCCGGGATGCCCAGCTCCGGGTGGGTGGTGTCGACCACCAGCACCTCCAGCCCCTGCCGCTTGAGCACGGCCACGCAGTTGTTCACCTCCTGAAAGAAGTCCGTAGCCTGCAGATCAGCCACCTCATCCAGACGGATGGTGCAATCACTGTTGACCACATAGTCGACCTCGCCAAGGTCAAGCGGCTTGGGCAGGCCACTGGCCACATAGTTGGAGCCGCTATTGAAATCACCGGCCAACTGCGCCACCTCGGTGAGGGCGCGGATCAGGGCCTTGGTGGCGCCGGGGGTGGTGCCGGCGGTGTAGACGATCTCGCTTGCTTGGGGAAAGGTGGATGGATCCCAGGCCAGGACCCCGACCGTGGGAATGCCGGTATCAAGGGAAAAATCGCGGAGATGGAGATTGATGCCGTTTCGGCTGAACTTGACCAACAGCTCCTTGGCCACCGGATCAATCACTGAGGCGGGATCGATGGCTGGGGTCAGGATTCGATCGCGGGTGATCAAGGCACAGACATGGCGTTCCACCACTTCACTGATGCCCTGTAGCACCGCCTCTTCATAGGTGTTGCCCGCGGACGGCCCGTTGAACTCGTTGATGGCGTAAAACCAGGAAAACGGCACCAGCAACGGTGTTTGGTCGTGCAGGCGTAGCGCCCAGGTCCAGCGCAGAGGCAGACCGGCCAGCAGTTGCCGCAGCAGGGTGGGCGGCAGAGTGGTATCATGGACCGATTGCAGCAGGGACTCAATCGCCAGAACCGGGTATCCCGAGGCTGTCATGGCGGCGTAGTCGCCGCAAAGAAAATTATCTTCCCTGCGGAGGAAGCTGAAAAAACTGAATCGTTCCCCCAGCTCCATGCAGGCGCTGGCCTGCGATTGCGCCGGGGTCGAACCCTTGCCCATCTGCTTCTTGTTGCCGATGATCCGCTGCGCATCCTCGCCGCACAGCGAAAAATAGACCGGGATATCCAGACGGCCGTTGTCGATGCGGCGGATCTCCTTGAGCACGTTTAACCGGGTGGCGCGCAACCGCTCCTGGAAACGAGCCACGGTTTCCTCGGGCGTGCAGGCCTTATCCTGGTCATAGGTATAGTGTTTCGGGCATGGTCCCAAGCTGACGATCTTTTTACTCTTCATAGTTCCTGTTCCATGCCGGTCAAGCGGAGGGGGAATTTTTTATCACATCCTCTCCCCGGTGCATTCTGCGAAAGCTGGCGTGTTTCCTTTCCGCTCAACCGCGCGGCCAGGCGCTCAAGCCGCTGCCTCCACGACATCCCCCGCGGCACGAGGAGCAGGCGCCTTGCCGAAAGCGGCTCATGTTCGATCAGGATCTCCAACCGCTCATCAGGGGTCATACTGCCCAGCCGCTCCGGCCATTCGACCACGCAGACCGCCGATTGGTCGAAGAAATCAAGCAGTCCGGCCGCTTCGACCTCCTCTTCCTGCTCAAGCCGGTACAGATCCATGTGCACTATTGGCAGCCGGCCGGTGTATTCATGCACCAGGGCAAAGGACGGACTGGACACGTACTGGTCGTCTCCGACCCCCAGGGCCTTGGCCAGCGCCTGAGTCAAGGTAGTCTTGCCCGCCCCCAGCTCCCCTGACAGCAGGAGCACATCGCCGCCAACCAGTATCTCGGCCAGGGCAACGGCCAGGGGGGCCAAGTCTTCGGCGCAGGTGCAGGTCACCGCCAATGCCTCTGCCGAATCCCGAACCTGTTGATGCTGTTTGTCGTTTGAGCACATCGATTTTTTTTGTTTCTGGGGTCCCCGCGGCTACCTTGCGTCCCCAGGAGGCCGGATGGAGCTGAGAACGCCAGGGAGCGCAAGGATGCTCTGGCCTTCTCAGTGATATCTCGGGATGAGGCCGGATCGCAACGGTTATTTGTGATATTTCTGCCCGGCCCTGATGGTGCAGGCCCGGTACAACTGTTCCAGCAAGATCAACCGGGTCATTTCATGGGTGAAGGTCAACCGGGAAAGCGACATGACCACGTTGGCCCTGTCCAGCACTGAGCGGTGCAAGCCCAGATGACCACCGATCAGAAAACAAACAGTGGCGATGGGCCGCTCTTGCCATTGGGTCAACCATTCGGCCAGTTCATGGGAATCAGGAGAGATACCTCCGGGATCGAGCGCCACACACAAATCGGCGGCCTCAGCCTGCGCCAACAGCTGTACCGCTTCGGCACCCTTGATCGCGTCTTCCGTATCCCGGCGCCCATGGCGTTCCTTGAGCACTGGCAGGGCCACCGGGACAAAGTGGCTGAGTCGATTGGCATAATCGCGGATGCCGGCATCGAGATACGGCTCTCTGGTCTTGCCGAGCAGAGGGATAAGCAACCTCATGCCGCAAACTTGCCGGTGTCGCCCTGGGCCATCAGGGCCCGGAATACCCGGCAGAACTTTTTGTATTCCATCCCTGGCACGAATCCGGGGCAGGAGGCGGTGATGGTCTTAAAGTTATCCTCCTCGGCCAGCATGCTCGGATGGAGCGGCCACTGCCGGCAGCGCCAGGGACGCCCCTCATGGACTGTGCACCCCTGCTCTGGATGGTAGAAAATGCAGTGGCCGTCACGGACTTGCATCTGCACCACCGAGCCGGTGATTCGCCAATACCTGGCGGCCACCTCCTCGCGGCTCATCTTCAGCTCAGCGACCATCCTGTCCTGGTCGTACTGGTCAAGCGAGACCGTGGTCTCACCGAAACAGCAGAAACCGCATCGGGCACAGGTGTAGATATCGCTTAGTTGGTATGGTTGTGGTGATTGATCATTCATAGCAAAAAAAATCGCCGGTCCCCAAGGGCCGGCGCTGGTAGTCTTAGGTGGGCCGAGGGGCTCGACCATTTACGCAGAGCCGATCACATCACCGAACACTGCGATATCTATCCCATAAACCTTGGCTGATTTTCGCCATTTTTCCTCATCAGGGGTATGAAAGAGAATATCGATATCGCCGGGCACGGTCAACCAACTGTTGTCCATCAACTCTCCTTCCAGCTGACCGGCGCCCCAGCCGGCATATCCCAGCATGAAGAGATAATGCCTCGGCCCCTGTCCGAGCGAAATATCCTCAAGCAGGCGGGAATCCCGGCTCAAATAGATGCCGGGCATCACTTCAACCGCATGCCGATCCGGGGTTGCGGTGGCATAGAGAATGAATCCGGCATCGACATCCACCGGTCCTCCGAGGTACACGGGAGGCAGGGGACCCTCGGGAATGGCCAGATTGGAGCCGTGGAGGACATCGAACAAGGTGAGTGCCGGGTTGGGGTTGTTGATCACCAGCCCCATGGCACCTTCATCGCTGTGCGCACAGAGATAGATCACCTGTTCCTGAAATCGGGGGTCAGGCATATGGGGCGTGGAAATGAGAAAGTGGCCCGCCAAACTCTCCATGACTACCGCCTTGTCTCCTTGTTCAAGCCGCTGCACCTGCCTGGCTTCATCGACGGTCAAGACCAGCGTCGACATGGCAGGAAACGCAATCCCTGTTGCCGCTTTGTTGCCGGTTAGCTACAATATAAGGAAATACTTTAACAGTACACTCAACAACAATCAACCGCTATCAAGGAGAACAGGAGAGATATGAGCGCCCAATCCCCGGTGCAGACCAAATCGACCAAACTGAAAAAAGCGTTGATCTGGATGGGAGAAACCTTTCAGAACTACCCGGAAAAACAACGTCAGGCCGTGGTGCAGGAGGCTACCCTCCGTTTTGACCTGACCCCGGCGGAATGCGAGTTTCTCGATCAGCATTTCAGCAACCCCACCCCTTCGCCCTGATCGCCGCCGCCTCTGCCCTCCTCATCCCTCGGGCCGGGAGGCGGGAAGCTGGATAGTCGCCGTGGTCCCCAGGCTGGGCTCGCTTTCCAGCTCAATGGCGCCGCCGTGCTCGATGATGATTTTTTGCGATATGGCCAGACCGATGCCGGTGCCTTTCTGCTTAGTCGTAAAATAGGGGAAGAAGACCTGCGCCATCAGGTCAGGGGCGATGCCGACCCCGGTGTCTCTGATCCTTGCTTCCACCGACTGGCCATCAACGGAGTTGGCCAGCGTCACCGACAGGGTACCGCCCTGCTCCATGGCCTGCAAGCCGTTGAGCAGCACATTCATGACAACCTGTTGCAAGCGGTCGGCATCGCCCAGCACCGGCAGCAGTCCCGCCTGTTCTTCCAGAGATGTCTCCACGCCGTTTTCCTCGGCCTCCGCCTTGATCAACTCCAGGCTGCGCCGGATCAATTGGGCCAGGTCCACCCGTCCCAGATGCAAGGCCGCCGGCCGGGTGAAGCTGAGCATCTCGGTGATGGTTCGATTCATCCGCTCGGTTTCCTGAATCAACAGGTCAGCGGTATCCTGTTCCTTGCTGCCGGCCGCAAACTTATTTTTCAAGAGCAGCGCCAGGCCCTTGATGGAGCTCAAGGGGTTGCGCACCTCGTGGGCAACCCCGCCCGCCATCTTTCCCACCGCCGCCATCAGTTCATTTTCCCGCATCCGTTGTTCCAGCGACTTGATTTCAGTCACATCTGAAACCAGCAGGACTTGTCCCATATACAGTTGTTCGCTGTCAATGATGGTCAGCGGATGACAAAGGAGCTCACACCGCCGCCCGCCGACTATCAGCCGCACACCATGTTCGGCTGAGATTTCCTGGTGATCGTCAACCAGTTTTTCCGGAGAAAAGAAGACGGCCAACTGTTCGGGCAGGATCTCCTGCGGGCGCCTGCCGACCGTATCGACCCGGTCAAGACCGATCAACAGGGCCATGGCCCTGTTCCAGGTAGTGATCCGTCCGGTGGTATCGGTGGCGATGACACCAACCGGCAGCTTGGCGATCAAGAGCGAGGTGAATGCCTGGATGTCTTCCAAGGTCTTCTGCGAGACCCGATACCCCTGCACCGCCAACAGGGAAAACCAACCGCCGAACCCGACCAACAGCATGGCAAGGGAAAGCATGAAGATCTGCATCCGCAACCGCCCGAGGGTGCGGTCAAAGTCCTTCATGTCCAACCCGACCACCGCAAAATACTGTCCATCAGGGGAGAGCCCTTCGGGGAAAATCCGCAGCGGCGGCAGCCGGTTGCCTGGATTACGGAACGCTTGCCCCAAGAATTCTTTGTGCCGTTCAAACGTCGGTTTGACAAGCACCGGCGCCATGGTGGGGAAGGCTGGCGGAAAATTGCGGAACACGGTGAAAACTCGACCAAAATCATGAATACTTTCAATGCGATACGCCAACCGGGGATGCTCCTCCATTTCACCATCTTCTTGGGCGGCGATGAGATACGGTGCATTGGAACCGATCTGGGCGTGACTGCTGTGCGCGATGACCTTGCCCTTGGCATCAACCAAGGCGATAAAAGTGACTTCCGGATCTTCGACCAAATGATCGATGACTCGCTGGATATGGACGAGCCAAGAGTCATTGTTCCCAAAATCCTTCTTGAGATCATTGAAGTATGATGCCCTTGCCCCGGAGTGAAGCACCCGCATCAGGGTGGCTGCTTTTTGCAGCATGGCATTGGTCATCAGCCGCTCTTCCAACCGATGATTGTGAAAGGCAAAGGTAACCACAATCATAAGCAGCAACCCAGCGGCGGAGGCAAGCAGCCATGGCGATGAGGCCCAGGATGATTGGGTATTGAAACGTTGCCAAAATCTCGTCTTCATGCGCTTTTCTTCTGCAAGGACCGCACCAGGGGCAATAAGACGCGACCGGCGGCCCCGCCCATTGACCCCGGCAGGCACCAATTCAGGCTGATGATCATCTGGTTCTGGATACATTTTACCCACAATGGGCCTCGCCACTTGGATAGGATGGATACAGCCGCCCGGTGGACGAACAGCTTGGTCCGAGCGGCTGGACAAAGCTGATCGACATAAAAAATTACGCTATTTCAACAAACAAAACAATAGACTTGCCATCTGGCACAATTGTCGCAAAGGATGAACAAATCCAGTTACCAATCAACCTTACCACCTTGGAGTTGATAACCATGAACATGACCTCCCCCAAAAAAAAGCTGATGCTGGCAGCCATCCTCACCAGTGGTTTAACCTTGGCGATCAGTCAAGCCTCCTTAGCCGAGCCCGCCAAACAGATTTCCCCTGATCAACAAACCAATGCTCCCGCCCAAGCCCTGATGAACACCGACATGCGGAAAGCGCATGACAAATTCTTGGACGATACTGTCGCCCTCAGAAAAGAATTGGCCGAAAAACGTGCGGTCATGAGGGCCTTGATGAATGCCGGCACCCCGGACACGGTCAAGGCCTCACAGGTGGCCGGAGAGCTGTTCGACCTGGGTGAAAAGTTGCGCGCCAAAGCCAAGGAAGCCGGATTACCCCTTCCCATGTTCAGAAGCATGGGCGGCGATGAGTCCGGATGCCAGGGCATGATGGGTCACGGCATGCGAGAAGGTCACCATCGAGCATTCAATAAGTAACCGAGCTACAAGAAAACTAAAGAGGTTGTCCCCCCTCCTTTCTTTCCATCCTCCCCTGACGTCCCGGCGGTTTCCCCCCTCCTTTGCCGCCGGGACGTCTCCTTGGTCTTGCCTCTCGCAATCACCTCTCTTCTTTTCACATCATATTTTCCGGATCCACGTCAAACCCCAAGCTCACGTCATGGGGGCAGAGTTTTTTTTGTTTCGCCCGCACCGCCTCGCAGAGTGCATGCAGGATCGCCGGCGAACGGCTCTTGATCATCAATTGCCAGCGGACCTTGTCTTTCAATTTGCCCAACGGTGACGGGGTTGGCCCTAAAATATCACTTTTATTCACCAGCGGATGGTCACGGAGAAACCGGCCGACCTGGACCGCCGCCTGCTCCACCCGCTCTTCTTTCCTGCCGCTGAACCGGATGATCACCAGCCGGGAGAACGGCGGGTAGGACAAAGGTTGACGCACCGAGATTTCCTGACCGTAAAAGCCCCGATAATCATGCTGGCGGGCCAGGGCGACACTGTAATGGCGCGGTTGATAGGTTTGAATAATCACCCGGCCGGGATCGCCGCCCCGTCCCGCCCGGCCGGTCACCTGCGAGAGCAGGGCAAAGGTGCGCTCCGCGGCCTTGTAATCGGGCATGCCCAGCCCGGTATCGGCCCAGACCACCCCCACCAGGGTGATCCGTGGAAAATGCAGCCCCTTGGCAATCATCTGGGTACCGACCAGGATATCGATCTGCCCTGAGCGCACTGCCCTGAGCGTGGCCTGATAGTGCTTGCGATTACCGGTGGTGTCGCTGTCCAGACGCGCCACCCTGGCCTCGGGAAAGAGTTGCCGCACCTCTTCTTCGATCCGCTCGGAACCGATCCCGCCGCCACTGACCCGTGCTGATCCGCAGGCTGGACAAAGAGTGGCAGGGTGTTGCCTGAATCCGCAATAATGGCAAAGCAAGGTATGTTGCCCCCGGTGCAGGGTCAGGGAGACCAGGCAATGCTTGCACTGGAGGATGGCACCGCAGTCGCGGCAGGCCATGTAGGAGGAAAAACCGCGGCGATTGACAAAGAGCAGGCTTTGTCTGCCCTGTTCCAGAGTTTCGGCCATGGCGCTGATCAACTGATCGGAAAAGGCAAGATCAGGGCGGGATCGTCTGATTGTGGCCAAATCGACAATCTCGACCGTCGGCAGAGGCTGCTCAGCCACCCGTTTGTGCATGGTCAGCAGCCTATATTTTCCCTGCATGCAGTGGTGGTAGCTGACCACTGAAGGAGTCGCCGAGCCGAGCACCACCGGACAGCCCGACATCTGGGCCCGCAATACCGCCAGATCGCGGCCGTTATAGCGCAAACCATCTTCCTGTTTATACGCCGGTTCGTGCTCCTCATCGACAATGACGATGCCGAGATGCGCAAGCGGGGCGAAAACGGCCGAGCGTGCCCCCAGCACCACCCGGGCCTCCCCGGACAGAACCTTTTGCCATTGGTCGAACCGTTCGCCGTCGCTCAGGCCGCTGTGCAACAGGGCCAACCGGGAGCCGAACCGGGCGTGAAAATGGGCCTCCAGTTGGCTTGCCAGGGCGATTTCCGGCACCAGCACCAGGGCGGTTTTGTCCGCGGCCAGGGCATGCTGGACACCACGCAGATAGACCTCGGTCTTGCCGCAGCCGGTCACCCCGAACAGCAGAAAAGGGGCAAAGGCGTGGGCATCAACGGCCGGCAGCAGGATGTCCAGCACCTGTTGTTGTTCGGCGGTCAGGTGCTCGGGCGTGGTTTGCACCTCCATTGACCCGCCGAAGGGATCGCGAAAAAGCTGCTGGCTGGCTGGCTCAATGATGCCCAACTGCTGTAAGTGCGGCAGCTTGGAACCGGCACCGGGATAACGCTCCAGCAGCAGAGCGCGGGGAACCGGCTGATAGTTGCCCCGGATCAGGTCGCCGCAAAAAAACTCCAGGACCTTGCGCTCAGATTTTTTCAAGGAAATTTGAAGCGATGTGCGGATAAGCACAACCAATTCATCAACATCAAACCTTGGCTGTGCCTCAAGCAAAGGCATCAGCAATGGCCCCGGCAGCAGGATCGGACGGGTCTTGGGCTTGAGCTGGCGGTGGCGGCGAGAAGTGGGAGCCAGCGGCAGGGCAGTGCGCAGCACTTCGCCGATGGGATGCAGGTAGTAGTTGGCTATCCAACGATAAAAAGCAATGAGACTTGGCGGAAAAATAGGGGCTTCGCTCAACACCTCGGCAATGGGCTTGACCACAAAGGACGCCTCTCCCTTGGATGGCGCCTCAGCCGGGCCCAGAACATAGCCGATGGCCAGACGCCCGCCCAATGGCACTCGCACGCAACAGCCCGCCGGGATTCTCCCGGCTTCCGTGCTCCCGACGGGCTGGCAATAGGTCAGGGTGGTGGCCAGCGGTGCGTCGACCGCGACTTCATACAGCGCATCCACTGGGCACCCCAAGATGAAAAAAAGTCAGTTTATTTCAGCGCACACCTTGCGCAAATACTCACGGAAGGGCCTTCCCAGGCTGTTGTGGGCCACGGCAAAATCGACGATCGCCTTGAGGTAGCCGAGTTTATCACCGGCATCGTAGCGCTTGCCGTTGAATTCGTAAGCATACATGCCGCGCTTGTTGGAAAGGGCCAGAAGGGCATCGGTCAACTGGATCTCGCCGCCGTGGCCCGGGGTGGTTCTTTCAAGGAATTCAAAAATTTCTGGCATCAACAGGTAACGGCCAATGATGGCCATGTCCGAACTGCAGGTGCCGGGCGCCGGTTTCTCCACCATGCGGTCAAC
>WRKE01000312.1 GCA_009778235.1 Pseudomonadota bacterium | reverse complement strand
CGGGAGATGCCGAGCAGCTTGGCGGCCTGGGTTTTATTGGCGCCGCTCATGGTCAGCGCCTGGACAATCAAATCCCTGATCACCTCGTCGAGCTGGATGCCCTCGGGCGGCAGGCGCAAGCCTGGCCCCTCGGGTTGCTGGCCTTTCTGCCCCCCGTGATACGAAAAGGCCAGAAAGGCCAGATGGGCCGCCTCGATCTGCTCGCCATCCTCCATCAGCACCACCCGTTCCACCGCATTTTTCAGTTCCCGGATATTGCCCCGCCAGGGATACTGGACCAGCATTTTCCTTGCCTCCGGAGAGATGCCGCGAAAATTCTTCATGAATTTTTCGTTGAACCGGCGCATGAACAATTCGGCGAGCGGCACGATGTCGGCCTTGCGTTCCTTCAACGGCGGCACATAGACCCGGGCAACGTTCAGCCGGTAATACAGATCCTCCCGGAAGCTCCCTTCTTGGACCTGGGCCGCCAAATTTTTGTTGGTGGCGGCGATCACCCGCACATCGACCTTTTTCTTCCGGGTGCCGCCCACCGGGTAGAACTCCCGTTCCTCGAGAAAACGGAGCAGATTCACCTGGGCCGCCGGGTGCAGTTCGCTGACCTCATCGAGCAGCAAGGTGCCATTGTTGGCCATCTCGATCTTGCCCTTCTTGCCCTCCTGCAGGCCACCGGTAAAAGCGCCTTTCTCATAGCCAAACAGTTCGCTTTCCAACAGTTCCTTGCTGATGGCCCCGCAATTGATGCCAACAAAAGGCTTGTCGTAGCGGCTGCTGCGATGGTGAATCAACCGGGCCACCACCTCCTTGCCCACCCCGCTTCCTCCCTCGATCAGCACGGTGGTGTCATGGCTGCGGGCCACCTTGTCGGCGAACCCGAACACCGCCTTGATGCCCTCGCTGGCGTTGATCACCTGATCCAGATTGAATTTTTTGAGATAGACCTGCCGCAGCTCCTGGACCTCTTTTTTCAGGCGCAGATTCTCCAGGGCCTTTTCGACCACCAATTCAAACATCTCGATTTCCAGCGGCTTGACCAGGTAATCGCTGGCGCCCGCCTTCATCGAGTGAATCACGGTTTTGACGTCCTCGTAAGCGGTCATCATGATGATCGGGATATCTGCCCCCAACTTCTTGATCTGGTGCAGGGTTTCGATGCCATCAATGCCCGGCAGGCGGATATCCAGCAGGACCAGGTCGATCACCGTTTTCTGCAGCACCTGCAGGGCCTCTTCGCCGCTGCCCGCGATCATGGGATCGTATTTCTCGGATAAAATGGCGAGCAGTGATTTCTGGAGCAGGCGATCGTCATCGACAATCAGGATCTTGTATCGGAGCATCGCTGGCCCTCGCTGGAATGAACGGGGAATTTCAGGGTAAAGGTTGTCCCCTTGGTTTTGTCACTGGTCACATCCACCAGGATCTGGTGCTGCTCCAAAATCTTGTGGACAATGGCCAGCCCCAGGCCGGTCCCCTCCGGTTTGGTGGTGAAGAAGGGGTTGAAAATCCGCGAAAGATTGTCGCGGGAGATGCCGCTGCCCTGATCCGAGATCTGCAGCACCACATGGTCGCCGCGCCTGCTGTCGCTCCGTTCCGTGCGGCAGCGCACCCCGATGATACCGCCTTCGGGCATGGCCTCCATGGCGTTGAGCAGGAGATTGACCAGCACCTGCCGAATCTGATGGGCATCCATGGTCACCGGCGGCAGGTTATCCGGCAGCGCCGAGCGCACCTCAACCCTCTTCTCCCGGAACTGGGAGTCCATTAAGGAGATTGATCCTTGCACCACCTGGACCAGGGAATCGCTTTTCAGGGCCGGAAGCGAAGGCTTGGCAAAATCGAGCATGCCCTTGACCAAGGTCCTGATCCGATCGACCCCCTCCTGGGTGTCGGCGAGCAGATTGCCGGCGTCAACGGTCAGGGCGGTTTTCTTGGCCAGCAACTGAACATTGAAATTGATGCTGCTGAGCGGGTTGCGGATTTCATGGGCAATGCCCGCCGACAGCTGCCCCAGCGAGGTCAGCCGGTCGATGCGCCGGATCAGCTCCTCGGTTTTTTTCTCCTCGGTCAGGTCACGGATGATGAACATGGCCCCGATCAGATTATCCTGGTGGTTGCGCAGCAGCGACGAGGTGATCCCCAAGGTGATGTCCGTGTCATCCTTGTGGTGCAACAGGATCTCCTTGTTGTCGACCACCGTGTGCTCATCGATGGCTAAATCGACCAGTTGGACAATATCATCGGAGAACACCATCGAGGCCCTGGCACCCAGGACCAGTTTTCGCTTGAAGCGAAACATCTCCTCGGTTTTCCGGTTCACCGAAGAAATTTCCTTTTGCAGGTTGATGGTCACCATGCTGGCCGGCGAGCTTTCCAGGATGTTTTCCCGGAAGTTCCGTTCGGTCATCACCTGGCCGTAGAGGCGCGCATTTTTGATCAGACTGGCCGAGTGACCGGCAAAGATGAGCAACAGCTTGAGGTCATCCTCGGAAAAGGCCCCCTGGTCAGGGCTGGCGACGTACAGCACCCCGATTACCCGTTTGTCGCTGATCAGCGGTACACAAAGGTGTGAGACTATGCCTGGGATGATTTCCCGGTACCGGGGTACGGTACGGATATCGTCGATCAGCACGGCTGTACCGGTTTTGGCCACCCAATCCACCAGGCTGCCCTCGATCTCAAGCCGGGAATCGAAGGCCGTCATCTCCCCTCCCCTGGCCACGGCAAGGCTGAGTTCGCGGCCCTCGTCGTCGAGCATGAAGAGCAGACAGCAAGATGCTCTGGTGACTTTGATGGCACTGGCGCTGATCACCTGAAACAATTTCTCCAGGTTGAAGGCGGAACTGGCCTTCTTGCTGATTTCCTGCAAGGTGAGCAGTTGCTTGATCTTTTTTTTGTTTTGTTCCTGCAGCCGGGCATTTTCAATGACGATGCTGGCCTGGTTGGCAAAGATAGAAAAGGCGTCGATATCCTTGGTGGTCATCGTCAATTGTTTGACCCCACGATCGGCGGTGATCAGGCCAATCACGTCCTTTTTAATCTTCAACGGTGCGGCAACGGTGGACACCCGACGCATGATCCGGCAGACCTTGAGGTCGACCGGGGTCATCCGGCCATCGTCCTGGTAGTCTTTGACATAGATGGTTTTGCCCAGGCGGGCCACCTTGGTTTCAACGCAATCGTGCCTATCGATCCGGTAGGGAAAACGCAGGGCCCGCTCCGAGTCCTCCGGGCTGAACCCGTGGATATAGCGGCATTCGAGCAGATGACGATCGCGGTCGGTCAAGAAGATGGCCAGGCGGGTGAAACCAAACACATGCGATATTTCTTTGACAATGGTGGTGAGAATGGTGTCAAGCGAGATCGGTCGGGTCAGCAGGCTGGAAATCTTGTGGATGGAGGCCAGGAGCTTGTCCTTGGTTTCCAGCTCCGCCTGACATTCCGGCATGGCGCGGACGGTCGGTTGCTTGGCCATGGTTTTTGTTATCCTTTTGTTGCTTGACTCTAGCTTTGGGTTTTTGCTCCCCAGGCGGCCCACTCTTTCTCCTTTCCCATGGATTGCACTGAAAAATCAAATAAAAAAAACCATGGTTACACGCAAGATGATCCTACCATTCCCATCCTTGCTTAAAATGGGGAACAGAAACGCGAGCCTGGCCGCCTGCGGCCCGTAATATCATTTTCTATTTTTAATGCAAAAAATATTATTATTTTTTGCATTAAAATTCAACATATTCCTATCGTGACCTACTGCATTGGCAAGAGGAAATGGTATAAGACAGGGGTGGGAGAGATGAGTGAATTGAGCTGCGGGTGCTTTAATCCCCGGTCGGAGAAATGCGAAAGGATCGGACCTGGTCCAATTTGCGCAAGGTTTTGGCCAGGCTTGCGATTTTATCATGATCGATCGTGCCGATCGCCATCCTGTATTCAAACGAACGGCCATCGTCGGAGATGCGATAACTCATATTGGCCACGGTAAATCCATGGTTCGCCAACAAGACGCGCACCTCTTCTTCCGGCATCACCTTGTTTCGATCAAAGCTGAGGGTGTGGTGGGCATAGAAATTTGAGGGCATTTTGTCCTCGATCCGGCGAAAAAAAGACAAAACACCCAAGGTCAATGCAGAGGCGACAATGGCGGGGAAATAGAACCCCACCCCCAGGAGAATGCCGATGGCGGCGGTAATCCAGATGGAGGCGGCGGTGGTCAACCCGCGAACACTGCGTCCTTCTTTGTAAATAACTCCGGCACCCAGAAAGCCGATGCCGGTCATGATCCCCTGCGCCATCCGGGTCGGGTCAGTGCGCACCGTATCCAGAGGCACACCGGGCAGCCATTTCCATTGGTAGAAGGTGATCATCATCAAGAGACTCGACGCCAGACAGACCAGGGTGTGGGTGCGAAACCCGGCCGGCCGGCCATGATAACTTCGTTCAAAACCGATTATGCCGCCAAGCACCAGAGCGGTCAGGAGATGTACGGCAATCTGCACATAGTCAGTTGCCCATAAAACTTTAAGCTGGTTGATGTCAAAGGGCATGGCACGCTCGCAACAGATGAAAACAACTAAATAATCGATCGACCCTCAACCGTTGGGCAGCGGTACATGGCGGCCGTCGCCATCCTGGTGGAACAGGCAGGCCGTGGAATTCATCGTGCCCATAAAAATACTTATTCATTGACAAAAAAATTGTGCAAGGAAAAATGCTGACCACTGGGTCCAATGGATCAAGGCAACAGCGAAATTTCCGCCTTTATTATTTATATCACGCCGTGGCCAATGGTTGTCAACAAATCGTATACCAATGACCAGCCAGGCCCAAATCGCGGTTGGAGCGAAATCAGCCTTGCCAATGGGCCGCATCCTCTCTACATTTGCCCGTAATCAGCATGGCGCCCCCCTCCCTGGGCAGACCAACAGCGCCAAAGGAACCAACTGGACCAGCCAAGCGATACCATATTTAATTGTATTTTGCCCCCAGGCAACGACCGTCGTTCCTTGGCAATGGATAAGCCTCTGGCGGGCAACACCCTGATCTGAACCATCACCCATGAACAGCCAAGGTATAGATAACGCAACATCCATTCTTCAGGCGGACAACCTGGGTAAGCGGTTCAATGGTGTAACCGCGGTGGATTCCGTCTCCTTCACGGTGAAAACCGGTGAATGCTTCGGCCTGCTCGGCCCCAACGGCGCCGGCAAGACCTCGACCATCCGGATGATATACGGTTTTTCTCCGCCCAGTTCCGGCACAATCAAGCTTTTTGGACTTGATATCGCCAGTCAGTGGCGGCTCATCCGGGCCCGGATCGGGATCTGCCAACAGGACAACACCCTTGATCCCGACCTGACAGTCCTCCAGAATTTGCTGATCTTTGCCGGCTATTTTCGCATTCCCCGGCACCTGGCCAACGAGCGGGCCGAGGAGTTGCTCCTGTTCTTTGCCCTAGAGAAAAAACGGGAAGCCAAGGTGGGGGAACTCTCCGGCGGGCTGGCCCGGCGGCTGAGTTTGGCCCGGGCGCTGATCAACGATCCCGAGCTGATCATCCTCGACGAACCGACCACCGGGCTCGATCCCCAATCGCGGCATCTGTTGTGGGAACGGCTGCATACCCTGCGCACCCGCGGCAAGACCTTCATCCTCACCACCCATTACATGGAGGAGGCCGCCCAACTATGCGACCGGCTGGTGATCATGGACCAGGGCCGGATTCTGGTTGAGGGCACGCCGGCCAGTCTGATTGAAGAGCATGTCGGCCGTTCGATCATCGAAATCGCCAGCCCGGAGCAGGAAGGACTGCGCCGGTTCCTGCGCAGCCACCAGGTGGACTACGACGAGCTGTCAGATAGGTTCATCATCTACAACAACAATGACGCCGCCATCGAACAAATGATCCGCGACGGCTTCTGCAGCCGGCAGTGCACCTTCCGATCCGCCACCCTGGAGGATGTCTTCCTTCGTCTCACCGGCAGGGAGCTGCGCGAATAATGACTTTTGGGTTCTTTACCAACCTTTCCTGGCGTTTTTTGACGGTCTGGCGCCGGAACCTGGTGGTTTATCGCAAAATCTGGAAGGTCAACTTCCTGGTGCCGCTCCTGGAGCCCGCCTTCTACATCCTCGCCTTTGGCCTCGGTTTCCAAGGGCTGATCGAAGGGCTGAGCTACGCCGGTCAATCGATGGCCTACACCCAATTCATGGCCCCGGCCCTGATCGCCATCTCGATCATGTACAACTCGTTTTTTGAAACCACCTACGCCTCCTTTGTGCGGATGTATTATCAAAAGACCTTTGACGGCATGATGGCCACCCCGCTTTCCCTGGAAGAGATCATTGTCGCTGAAATCGTCTGGAGCGCCACCAAGGCGACCGGGGCGGCGTTGATCATGACTGTGGTGCTGGGATTGCTGGGGTTCGTCATTTTTCCCCAGGGACTGCTGATCCTCCCTCTCGCCTTTCTGGGTGGTATGGCCTTTGGTGCGGTGGGCATGTTTTTCACCGGCTTCACCCCTTCCATCGATATGTTCAACCTACCGATTTTCCTCTTTATTACCCCGATGTTCCTGTTCAGCGGCACCTTTTTTCCGACCTCGGGACTGCCGGCCTGGGCCCAGCATGCCGCCTGCATTTTCCCCCTGTACCATTTGGTGGAATTGTCCCGTTTCTGCTGCCTGGGACTGGTGGAAACCAACCCCTTGATCAGCCTGGCCTATCTGTTTAGTTTTGCGCTGGTTTTTCTCGTCTTCGGCCTGATGGCCATGCGGCGGCGGTTGATCAAATAACACGTCATCAAGGAGGAAATGCATGGCGCTTATTCACTGCCATTTTTTTTCACAGGTTCTGGGCTTGATGTCGACCATGAACGTGATCCTGCCCGACATCGGACCGGACAGCCCCGAGCGCGCCCGAGCCCCTGGACGTCGCCGCTTTCCGACCCTCTACCTGCTGCATGGCCTGTCGGACGACCATACCGTCTGGCAGCGCCGCACCGCCCTTGAACGCTATGTTGAAGGGATGAACCTGGCGGTGGTCATGCCGGCCGCCAACCGGAGCTTTTATGCGGACATGCGCTCGGGTCCGCGTTATTGGACCTATATCAGCCAAGAGGTGCCCGCTGTTGCCCGCCACTATTTCCCGCTCTCAGCAAAACCACAGGATAACTATGTGGCCGGTCTGTCCATGGGAGGATATGGCGCCTTCAAGCTGGCCTTGACCTATCCTGGACGCTACGCGGCCGCGGCAAGCCTCTCGGGAGTGATGGACCTTGTCCGCCTGGCGCGAGACGATGAGGCCGCAGGCCTTGACGAAATACACCAAATTTTCGGCAACGCCGACACCCTGGCGAACAGCCCCAGCGATCTTTTTGATTTGGCCCGGAGGATGGTACGGCGGGACAAGCCGCAGCCCTCACTGTATCAGTGGTGCGGCACCGAGGATTTTTTGTATGCGGATAATGTGCGTTTTCACCATCACACCCAAGCACTCGGTCTAACGGTGAACTATGAGGAGGGGCCAGGCGGGCACGACTGGCTCTGCTGGGATGCGCAAATTCAACGGGTGCTTGCCTGGTTGCCCCAAAAAGGCAAGATTTAGCCAAGGTTATACGCGAGTGGGCAAGGCGTAGAAGGCAATACCTCCCGACCGCAATGCCAAGCCTCACGGCTTCGCAGATGCCTTGAACGCCAAAACAAGGTATTCACGGACATGTTTGCCCGTTATGTCTTGAGTCGATGACAACTTAATGTGGCGGCGTACCTTTCCTTCGCCTTCCAGTACGCAGAATTTGTCCGGGAGCAATGCGCCCTCACCAAACTCCAGCGAAACATGCTTTGCGTAGGAAAAAACCCCACAAAACGGTTTTTCAGCGGAGAACAAAAACCCGCCGTATTTTACTTCCCCGGAAATAGAAGAATCCAAACTGAGGATGGTTTCTCTCAATGTTTGCACAAGCTCGAAACGCTCAGAATCGAGAAGGCGTATGTCTTCGAGTAGTTTTGCGATGCGGTTGGCGGACATGGTTTCAGGATTTGTAGTACTGCTTGAACTCCGGCCTGGGCTCCCGCGCGGAGTAAGTGTTGAGAACGATGCCGTTTGGGTCTTGAACGGCAAAGCCGCGATCACCCCATGGATAATCTACGAGCGGCATGATGTCAAGCAAACCGGAGGCGGTGAATGGCTGGAACTCGGCATCAACGTCGGCGACGCGAAGTTTTATACGTCAAACCGACGGTGATGCGCGAGGGCTGACCGGGCGGTGGCTCCATGAACTGAAAGGATGCGCCATGCCCGAAGTAGAGATTGACGTACCAGCCTCAGCGGAAAGTGACCTTAGCGCCAAAGTGCCGGACACAGAAGCTGCGAGACTCTTCAACCTTGGCCGTCGTGATGCAAGGGGATAGCGGCTACGCCAACAACCCCAACGCCCCGGACTGCGAAACCTTGTGGGCGTCACCGCCGCCGAGGCTCGGTCATCGGACGCATCCCTCCTCCCCCGGCAACCCTGCAATTTCAACTCTTGCCGGTTGCAGGTTGCCAAGGTGCGGTGCGCATGCTATGAACAATACCCTCATTTTTGGCTCCCTCGGCCTGCCGTTGGGAATAGACCACCGTACTCACAGCACCAAGGTGCGGCCGCACCGATGGGAGGACACCATGATATCGGCGCAGGAACTCGACCAAGGAATGGTCATACTCAAGACGATCTGGTATGCCCTGGCAGGGTCATTAGTCCTGTATGTCATTACCATCCCTCTACTGGTGGGTGACGGCACTGCCAATTTCCCGGCCGAACTCTATGGGGAGCTGCAGACGACACTGCACATCGCCGCCGGCTTGACCCTGATAGCATCCTGGTTGGCGCGCCGGCAGATCCTGGCGACCAGAACCCCTCCCAAACCGTCCCGGTCGCGACAGCATCCCGCGGTCCAGCGCTACACCACCGCCATGATCATCGGCTTGGCCCTGGCTGAGGTGGTTGCCATCTATGGCCTTATTCTTTTTCTTTTGGGCAAGAACCTGGCCGATCTGTTGCTGCCCGTCACCTTTGCCGCCGCGGCAATGGCCACCTATTTTCCCCAAAAGACCGATCTGATCGAGCTGGCGAAAAAATTTACTCGTGGTAATTGATTTCTCTTCACCTGACCACCTGACCGTATATGATATTCTCAACCAGCAAACTTGCCGAAAAGATCGCGCCCCATAAAAAAAATCGGGGCCAGGCCAGCAACCTCAGCGGTTCTCTTCCGGCGATGGCGCAGTCATTGCCAATGATCCGACGTGATCAACGTTTTTTCCTTTTTTTGACCGGCATTCAGCCGGAGGTTCCCTGAAGTTGTCATGAGTCATTCATCCTTAGATCGCGAACCCGATCGTTCCTCTGTTACCGGCAAGGGAGTGAATCGGGAATCCTTTGTATTTCTCGACCGGCGCGGCAAGCGCTGGCCCAGGTTCCGTCGCTTGATGTTTGCGGTCGGCCTGCTGGTGTTCGGGGCCATTGTCCTTTTTATCCAGACCCTGGTTCTGCCCTCCCAGTTCGCCGTGCCGCCGGCAGTGGAGCAACTGTTGCGTGACAGTCAAGTCCAGCAGTACAACAACAAAAATGCGGGACAAAATGTTGATCCGCCTGCCAAGCGGCTGTGGCTGCACTATGCCAAGAAACACAAGGATAACAAGGCCGAGCAATCCCTAGCCGGACAAAACAAATACAAAGGAGTCGAAGCCGCGGCTCCTCTGGCTCGCCCCGAGGAAATCAGGCTGGGATTCTACACCAGCGATGATCCGGACAGCTTCGATTCCCTTAAGCATAATCTGGAAAAACTCACCCATGTCTGCCCGGATTGGCTGAGCTTTGATCCCGAGACCGGCCAACTGAAATCGACCGCAGACCCACAGTTGATCGAACTGATCCGGGAACAGGGCACCGTCCTTGTCCCTTTGCTCAATAACCTGGGCCCCAGCGATGTCTGGATGGTCGAGGCGGTGGAGGCCCTGATCAACGGCCCCCTTGACCGACAGGAGCAATTCATCGCCTTGCTGATCGACACGCTGACTGCCATGCATGCGGGCGGGGTGGTACTGGACTGGCAGCAGATCGATCCCAGTTATAAAGATAAGATGAGCACTCTGCTCGCCAG
This sequence comes from Pseudomonadota bacterium, assembly GCA_009778235.1. Classification (GTDB taxonomy): domain Bacteria; phylum Desulfobacterota; class Desulfobulbia; order Desulfobulbales; family Desulfobulbaceae; genus Desulfobulbus. Next base: position 17,999 of record WRKE01000312.1, on the reverse strand, counting down.
AATCGCCGCTGCCCTGCACCGGGTTCATCTCGAATTGTGGCTCTGCGTCTCTGTCGGCCAGGATATCAAGATCTATGATCTTGACCGGCTTGCCGACTCGGTCGACCATTTCGTGGCCATGCTCCATGATGCGCACGCAGAATCCGATCAGCCCGGCCCGATCGCCTCGTATGAATTCTTCAACGGCTGGCTGTCGACCCTGGCCACCGATTACGGTTCTCCCGGCCAATGGGTGATCTCCCTGGGCTCCTATGGCTACGAATGGACCCAGGGCAGCAACTCTGCGAAATTCCTGAGCTTTACTGATGTAATGAGCCGGGCGAAGCGCTCAGGGCAAACCTCCTGCACCTTCAGTCACCCCTCGTTGAACCCCTACTTTGTTTATGCAACCGGCCAAACCGCCCATACCATCTGGTTTCTCGACGCCATCACCTTCCTCAACCAGTTGACCGCGGCCCGGTCCTTTAAGGTCGGCGGCATTGCCGTCAACCGGCTGGGTTCCGAAGACCCAGCCATCTGGGATGTACTAGAATTCACTTCAGCTCTCCTGCCATCCAAGGACGACCTGGCGCGTCTGGAAACCATCCGGCCCGGCGATGCTATCGCTCAGATCGGCCGCGGCAACCTGATCAGCATCGAAGACAAACGGAAAAACGGCACCCGTCGCATCCTCATCGATAAAAAAGGCGGTGTAGGCGCGATGTTGACCGTTGTCTACGATACCTTCCCCGACTACCTGACCATCCTCCACCAGGGCGAGGGCCCCGAGGATGGGGTAACCCTCACCTTTGATGACGGGCCAGACAAACAATGGACCCCCAAAATCCTCGACATCCTCAAGGAAAAGCAGGTCAAGGCCACCTTTTTCATGATCGGCGCCAATATGGAAAAGTATCCCAAGATCGTGCAACGGGTCCTGGCCGAAGGCCACATGATTGGGGTGCATACCTACAGCCATCCCAATGTCGCCCAAGTCTCCGAGGAACGCGCCCACCTGGAATTCAACGCCACCCAGCGGCTGCTCGAATCGATCACCGGCCATTCCACCACCCTCTTCCGTCCGCCCTACAACGCCGACACCAATCCCCACGAACAGGAGGAACTGGTCCCGGTCAAGCTGGCCCAGGAGATGGGCTACCTCACCGTAACCGAGGATATCGATCCGGAGGATTGGGAACAGCCAGGGGTTTCGGTCATGCGCGACCGCATCCAACAGGGACGGATGAATGGAGGCAAGGTGGTCCTGCTGCACGACGCCGGCGGCGATCGCAGTCAGACCGTGGCGATGCTGCCGCTGATCATCGACTATTTCAATGTCCGGGGTGACCGGATCCTGCCGTTGCCGGACCTGCTTGCCATCCCGGCCGAACAGCTCATGCCCGTGGTGCCGGACAACCACCAGCCTGTCTCCAGGATGATCAGCGACAGTGGTTTCACCGCCATGCACGAATTAACAAATTTCTTCTGGGCCTTCATGATCCTGGCCACGGGTCTGACCGTGCTGCGGACCCTGGTGGTCTCCTGGCTGGCTATCCGCAGCCGCCGGGACAACGAGAATAAAATCAATGATACTGAACCATTCTGCCCGGCGGTCAGTGTCCTGATTGCCGCCTACAACGAAGAAAAGGTGATCCACGACACCCTTTGCTCGGTGCTGAACACAGAATATCCCGGTGCTATGGAGGTGGTGGTAGTCGATGACGGCTCCCAAGACAGCACCGCCGCGATTGTCGCTGCCATGGCCGAGCAAGATCACCGCATCCGGCTGATCCGCCAGGCCAATCTTGGCAAGGCCATGGCCCTGCGCAACGGGATGCAGGCCCTCAGCCACGCCTTCATGATCAGTCTGGATGCCGACACCCACTTCACCCGGGAGACCATTGGCCATCTCATCAAGCCCTTTGCCGACCCCAAGGTGGGCGCAGTGTCCGGACGGGCCAAGGTCGGCAACCCCAAAACCCTGGTCGCCCGGTTCCAGTCCCTGGAATACACCTGCGGCTTCAACCTCGACCGGCGGGCATATCACCGGCTGAACTGCATCACCGTGGTCCCCGGCGCGGTCAGCGCCCTGAAGGTCAGCGCCATCCAGGCGGCCGGCGGCATCAGCACCGAAACCTTGGCCGAAGACACCGACCTGACCCTGGCCCTGCACAAACATGGCTACAGCATCCATTATGCACCTAAGGCCGTGGCCTGGACCGAGGCGCCGGAAACGGTGCGCGCCTTTGCCAAGCAACGGTTCCGCTGGGCCTTTGGCACCCTGCAATGCCTCTGGAAACATCGCGACCTGCTGTTCAACCCCCAGTATCCGGCCCTGGGCTGGTTCAGTCTCCCCAGCGCCTGGTTTTTCAATATCATCCTGGTGTCCCTGGGTTCGATCATTGATCTGATCCTGTTGTTTTCGCTGGCAATCAGTCCGGCCAACTCGGTTCTCTATCTCTATTTTCTCGTTTTTCTCGGTGCCGACCTTTTTCTGGCAGCGATCGCCTGCCTGGTGGAAAAAGAGTCGTTAGCCCAGACCTGGCTGGTGCTGCCAATGCGATTTATCTATCGGCCAGTGCTCAACATTGTGGTCATCCGAGCGATCCTCAGAGCCTTTAAGGGCGTGTGGGTCAGTTGGGGCAAGCTCGACCGCACCGCTTCCATTTCCTATAAAACCTGAGCGCTTGAACACCACTATGATCCATCATGTCCGCCACATATCTCGACCTCCATTTGCCGGCCTGTTGCTCTTGCTGCTCCTGTTGCTTCTTGGCTCCGGTTGCCGCGACCGGGAAATGATCGAGGCAGCGGAGCAGCGGACGACTCAAGCCACAGGCCCAGTTACCCTGGCCATGCCTGACAAGGGGGTCTATGCCGGCGCCTATGTCGACTTTGGCGAGGGAGAATCCCAGGTGAGCTATGATGCACTCACCGCCTTTGAACGGCTTACCGGCAAGTCACTGGCCGTGGTGGCATTCGGCAATTTCTGGGGCGACAACGCCTTTCCGGAGAAGACGGTGCGAATCATCGAAGGCTATGGGGCTGTGCCGCTCCTCTTTTGGTCGCCTTGGGACAAGCCATATAACGAGGCGCGGGGGCCGGATAAGTTCGGGCTGCGGGAGATTCTGGCCGGCAAGTGGGACAAGTACATCGACGACTGGGCCGATGCGGCACGGCAGCACGGCAAACCACTGCTGGTTTCCTGGGGCTTGGAAATGAACGGAACCTGGTTTCCCTGGTCCGGCAAATTCTACGGTGGCGGCAAGGTGATCGGCCATAAGGATGGCCGGACTTTGTACGCAGGCCCGGAGCTGTACAAACAGGTCTATCGCTATGTGGTCGACCGGGTCCGGGCCCGGAAAGCGACCAATATTTTGTGGAACTTCCAGGCCAACAATTTCGGTTCGCCCCAGACTGCCTGGAACCGGATGAGCAATTACTATCCAGGCTCTGATTATGTCGACTGGCTGGGCTTAAGCGTCTATGGCAAAATGGCCCGTTCAGAAGGATGGGCCGAGTTTGGCGCCATGATGGCCGAACCCTATGCCGAAATCTGCAAACTGGACCCGGAAAAACCAGTCATGGTTGCGGAGTGGGGGGTGGGCGAATACCCGCCCGGCGACAAAGCCGGGTTCATCACCACGGCCCTGCGGGATATGCCCGGCAAGTACCCGCGGGTCCGGCTTGCCGTCTATTGGCATGAGCGGTGGGAAAATAAGGACGGCTCCTACAGTAACCTGAGGGTCAACTCCTCGCCCGAGGCGCTGAAGGCCTATCGGGAGGGTATAGCCTCTCCGCTCTGGATCGGACGGCCACGGTTTGAACCCCAGACGCTGGGGCGCTGATTGGTTGATTTTTTTTGGTTTTGTGCATTTTTTTGCGATGGCGAGGATGTAGGTCCGAATACATAACCTCTCATGTCCACAATTCGCTTACCGCCAGCCTTGAAGTCTGCCCGGAGAGCGGCACCAGAGTACAAGACCGCCATCGAGCCCATTGCGAGACACTGCCAGGGTGATCATCGGATCAAATGACAGAAGAGCAGAGTCTTTGTTAAAAAATTGTCGATAAATGCTGGCGGACCCACATGAACGAACTTTCAAGATTCCCTGAACAAGAGAAACTCATCATTACTGCAAATACCTCAGTACGCGGATGAACACCCAACCAACAATAACCGACCTGAAAAATCTCACCCAGGAACAACTGGTCCGCTTTGTTGAATCCCAGGGACAGCCCTCCTTTCGGGGCCGGCAACTGCTGGCCTGGATCTACAAGCCCGGCATTACCGATTTTGCCCAGATGACCGACCTGGCCAAGGAGTTCCGGGCCGTTCTCGCCCATTCGGCAACCATGAGCAGGTTCGATGATTTCCGGGTGGAGTGTTCCCAGGACGGCGCTGTAAAATTCGCTTTCCTCCTTGCAGATGGGCGGATGATCGAATCGGTGCTCATTCCCGAGGAAGACCGCAACACCCTTTGTGTTTCGTCGCAGGTGGGATGCGCCATGGGATGTGGTTTTTGTTTGACCGGCACCATGGGATTCATCCGCAACCTGAGCACCGCGGAAATCGTCAACCAGGTCTGTGCGGTCCGGGATTGGGCGCTGACCCATGACCGAAGCCCGCTCACCAACCTGGTGTTCATGGGCATGGGCGAGCCGTTGGCCAATCTGGACCATCTCCTTGACGCCATTTCCATTTTCACCGAACAACGCGGCCTGGATTTCTCCAATCGCCGGATCACCGTCTCCACCTGCGGACTGGTGCCACAGATAAAAAAACTTGGCGATCTGACCGACGTCAACTTGGCGGTTTCCCTACATGCGGCTGATGATGTGATCAGGAGCCGGCTCATGCCGATCAACAACCGCTATCCGATTGCGGAATTGATCGAGACCTGCCGGGGTTACCGCCAGAAACGAAGAAAAAGGATCATGTTCGAGTACACCCTGCTTGCCGCCATCAATGACAGCGATAACGATGCGGAACGACTGGCCGCGCTCCTCAAGGGGGTGCCGTGCAAGATCAATCTGTTGGCGGTCAATCCCGCCGGCAATCCCGCCTTCAGAAGCCCGGATCCTGCGCGCATTCTCCGTTTTCAGCACATCCTTCGCAACCGTGGCTATACGGTCTTTATCCGCCAAAGCAGGGGGAGTGACATTGATGCGGCCTGCGGTCAACTGGCCGGCAAATGGTGGGAGGAGGCAAAAAAGGATGAAGCGGATGGTCGGGCCGATGAAGGCGGTGCAAAACCGTCGATCACTCTTTGAGAAAGGTGCCGAAGGTAAAGGCTCCTTCGTTCAGTTGAATTCGGCTGAGCAGAGAGTTGTAATCTTCGTCGGAGGTGCTCATGCCTCCCTTGCCCCAGGTGTATGAGCCGCCGACCCGCTCCCCCTCGCTGAAAAACAAGGTGCCGCCTTCGTTTTTCTTGAGCAACTGCACATCGATGAATCCGGAGAATTGTCTTTGTTTGAGACGGAAGATGAGATCGGGCAAGGGAATCTCGGTTGATTTCAACGAAGCCTTGGCCCGCTGGAACGGTTGCATCTCCGCCCAGAAGAAAATAGCATGGGCGTCGAGCTGAAAGACCCTGACCGAATATATGGCACTGCTCAAGGCGCTGCGGACGATTTCATGGGAGGCAACAAAGATTGCCGCTTGGTCTTTTTTCTGGAGCAGATTACTGATCACTTCGTATTCATTGAAGTAAACCATCATTTCCTGGGTAGGCGACTGGCAGTGCAAACCCCCTGCGCCGATCTCACCTTGCAGGTGCTCGATGAATCGTTCCATGTGCAGGTAATAGCTGTTCAACCCGTCCAGATAGGGTTTTTCTCGCGGCAGAAGCATGGATCAAGAATGGCGGCGCGGCCGATCTTTTCTTGGGGAGAGATCAGTTTGATTCATGACTGAAACCGGCAGAATCGAAGGTGGACTCTGCGCCAAGGGAATCGCTTTTCTGTTTCACCACCACAATGATATTGCCACATTCCTGGCAGGAGAAACGAGCCCGCGTCCCTTTCATCTTAGATTCGTCAATGTTGTATTTTTTAGAACACTCTTCGCAAATTGCCAGCATGTTCCTCTCCAGGAAGTGAAATCCGCCCCATGGACCATTTTTTGGTTCGGTCCGCGTGCCCCCATCCTATTGTACCGATGTTAGTTATTGTTATATGGTGTTCCCCGCCGGCGGTCAAATTAATTTTTTACAAATCAAGAAGTTGTCTGGACCAGCGCCCAAGGCGGCGGCGGAGAGGAAGGGTTTTCCCGGCCAGGCCAGATGGAGCTCAGAACGCGGATGAAGGCGATGGCTAGAGGCGGCCTTGCCTCGGTCAAACACCATGCTGCGGTTTTCCTCAGGCCCGGGCCCTATTTTCGCTTAACGGGTCTTCCCATAAAAAGCAAGCAAATTACCCGGGACAGGCAAACGATCCCGGTCCCATCCCCCTGTCCTGCGGCCCCATAACCGCGCCGAGGCGCCAGACAGGCCAGATCGTTTTCGATGTTTTTCCCAGCGGCCACTTGGCAGCTATTACTATAAATTACCAATTTTTTATTGACAGAGCGGATACGGTATATTTCCATCTGCGTGCGATATTTGTCCCACTGAGAGTGGTCTCAGGACCGTGACAGCAGGATGGCAACAAGAACAGGCCAGGCGCCTGACTTCATAAAACCCGATCTTGTAGGGATACCCCATGGTTGTTGATAAAGAGCATGATGAGGAAGATGTCCAGATTGAGGAATGCTCGATCTGTGGCGGCGATATCATCGTGGATGGCTTTTGCGAGGAAGAAGATATTGTCTACTGCAACGACTGCGAAGCCGAATTCATGATTCGTTCACTCGATCCCCTTCGCCTCAAGCTGCTGGATGACGATATCGATGCCGATATCGATGGATCGGATGGCCGTTATGACGAGGAGTACGAGTGATTGTCCGCCCCTTTCCTGCTAACGTTTTGTTTTATATAAATTTTTGCTTTTGAGGCTTTGACGAATGAATTTTCTCAATTTGTCGACCAAAAAACCTCCGTACAACCAAGCCAAAACGATCATCATGCCCATTCTGCACAGTGGGACTGGTCGTGTCCCTGGTATGGACAAGGGTGCGGAGGCTATTCTCCAGGCTTCGCAGATCCTGTCCGACTATGACGTTGAGACCAACACCGATCTCAATGAATTGAGCCCGCTCACGTTGGACCCCCTGGTCTGCCCGGAAAACCGGCCAGACATTATGGACGAGATCGCCAATCAAAGCAGCCCCCATTTCAAAAAGGGCAAACTGGTCGCCGCCATCGGCGGCAGCAACCTGATCACCGAAGGGCTGGTCCGCGCGGCCATGGCCCAGGACAATAACTTAAGTGTCCTGCACCTCGGCGCCCATCCGCATCTGGTCGATCCGTTCGCGCCCGACGAGCCCGATGTCATGGCGCGGGTCCGGGAAAAATGCATGGTTTCTCATATCGGCATCCGGAGCATGGCCAAAACGGAAAAGAGCAAAATTCATATCGACAACTTGGTCTTTGCCCGAGACATCTATAACAACGGTCTCAATGCCGCGGCCGATGCCATTGACGTGTTGGGTGAAACCGTGTATCTGGCCATCCATCTCGACGTCCTCGATCCGGCCTGCATGCCTGCGGTGGTCAAACCCGAGCCTGGCGGGCTTGATTGGTACATGCTCAACAACCTGATTCGAATGGTGGCCCGGGAAAGGGTAATCATCGGCTTTGATGTCACCGGCCTGGTCCCCCAGAAGAACGGGCTGCATGCCCACCTGCTCGCCGCCAAACTGGTCTACAAGACCATGATCTGCTGTCTGCGCAACAGCCGCTGATCCGCTGATCGACAGAAAAAAAGCCCGGTCTGGACTCTGCTCAAGACGTCCGCCGGGCTTTAACTTTTTCTTTTTTGATGCACTCAGGGGGGGTATTGGCGACGCCGCGTCCATTCCGCTTACCTTTTCCCAACTCAGATGAACGCTGTTCCAAGCTTTGCCGCCCTCACCCACTCCAACATCGTGCCCAGTAACTCGTCGTCTTTGGCGGCCAGTTGCAAACGCGGCAGCCACCATGACAATGAGCCCGGCCAGAAACGGTTTCCAGCCGAAATACTCACAGAGCGCGCCCGGCGCAAAGGAACCGGTGGCGCCGCCGAGGTAATCGAAGGGGATGTAGATACCATTGGCAATGGCCTTCTTGCTTTGAGCCAGGGTGTTGATGTAGCCGGAAAGCAGTGGATGAGCCATGAACATGCCGGTGCAGAAAACGAACATGGCCAGGCGGTCCGGGCTCATGAAGCCGCAGATGCCAGCAATACGTTGGGCATTCCTTCTCAGAGGGTAATATTCCTGTCCTTAAAAATTTTCTTTGCCACACCGACAGCATTCAGCACTTTTGGAAATCCCGTATAGGGTATACATTGGATAAAGGTTTCAATGATTTTATCGGGCGATATACCTACGTTCAAGGAGCCGTTTATATGGACTTCTAATTGCGGCTCGCAACCTCCGGCGGTCAATAAACTCGTTATTGTGATCATTTCTCTTTCTTGCAGGGAAAGCCCATCACGGCAGTAAACGTCCCCAAAAGCAAACTCGATGATATACTTTCCCACGTCTGGAGCTATCCCGCTCAATGAAGCGATAACATTTTCCCCGGCGTGACCATCCACTTCTCGCAGTCTTTCCTCTCCTTTTTTCATTCGTTCATTTCTCATTTGAAAAACCTCCTTTTTTGTGATTTGCTACAGCATACAACCTAGAGCTAACTCTAGGTCAAGGTTTTTCTGGAGGAAACTAAGATGAATTATTCAATCGGGAAGTTTTCACAGATGATGGGCGTAAGCATTTATACATTGCGGTATTATGAAAAGTTAGGGCTCATTGTTCCCGTTCGCAGAGACAACGGCCAGCGACGCTATTCAGAAAATGACGTAACATGGTTACAGTTCATCAAACGCCTTAAAGCTACAGGGATGCCTATCAAAGAAATACAGACTTATGCAGAGTTGCGTTCAAATGGCGATTCAACAATGCCGCAGAGAATGGAAATGCTTGTTATCCACAGAACAGCCCTGAAAGAAGAAATCGCCAAGCTACAAGAACATCTCGAAAATCTGGATAACAAAATTGATTATTATCAGTGCTGTCTTAAAGGATTTTCCACAGTAGAATTTGTGGAGAGACAGTAAGTTGCGGTGGTGGAGATTGAGCTATCCGCCTGAAAAGCTAGAGTTTTAACCTTTTCTGCGGACGAATCAATTCTTGCCTACTGCAGCCCGTAAATGGGAAAAGCGCAGCGAAACGTTCTTCCCTCGGAGCAGAGCGACGAGCATCCCATCGCCAAGCAACAAAATGACGGCATAACCTATTTTTCCTACCTAGCCCAAAGCAACCTTGATCATGCCACCAGCCCTTGAGCCTTCCCTCTCTTCCCTGCAATCCTGCCGCCTCTGCCCCCGGTCGTGCGGGAGCGACCGGACCATTGGCGGCCACGGATTTTGCCGGACCAATGCCGGACCGAACATTGCCGCCATCACCCTTCATCAAGGGGAAGAGCCAGCGATCAGTGGCGCCTTAGGCATTTGCAACGTATTTTTTTCTCATTGCAACCTGCAGTGCCGGTTCTGTCAGAATCACCAGATTTCCGCCAACAGCCAACCCGTCTCCAGCGCATTTCGCACACAGGCCCAGGCAGCAGACGCCATTGCCGCCATTCTGGCAACCGGCATCCGCCGGCTCGGCTTTGTCTCTCCCTCGCACATGGTGCCGCAGATGAAGGCCATCATCACCGAGGTTTGGCAACGCGGCTTTCACCCGATTATCGTCTACAACAGCAACGGTTACGATCGGGTGCAGACCCTGCGAGCCCTGGAGGATTGGATCGATGTCTATCTGCCTGATTGCAAATACAGCGACCCGCAACTGGCCCATACCTTGTCCGGGGCCGCCGACTATCCGCAAGTCGCGGCAGCGGCCTTGACGGAAATGTATCGCCAGAAAGGCAACATCCTCCATCTCGACGACGACGGCCTGGTGGAACGCGGGTTGATCGTCCGCCACCTGGTCTTGCCCGGTGCAGTGGCCAACAGCATAAAGGTACTCCGCTTTCTGGCGCATGAGCTCTCTCCCCGCCTCACCCTATCGCTGATGGCCCAGTACCAGCCGACCGATGCCATGGCCGGCTGGCAGCCGCTCAACCGGCGGCTCTTGCCGGCGGAGTATAAACAGGTGGTCACCGAACTGGGCCGGCTCGGCTTTACCAACGGTTGGCTCCAGGATCTTGCCAGCGCCGGATACTACAATCCCGATTTCAGCCACTCTGCCCCGTTTGCAGAGAAACTATCCTGATAAAGCGACAATATCAGCTCAACCCGCCTGACGGCCAGTGCTATCCATTGCGCTTATCAGTGCAACTCTTTACAGTATCTTTTGCATTTCGGATGCACCATACCCGGCTGCCCAGCCAGGTGGACAACGCGTCAGACGCCATCAAGGAGAACAGCCATGCACCTAACCGGACGTTTTTTCATTTTTTTGATGTCTTGCTGCTGGATGGCGCTGCTGTTCGGCACATGGGCCGCGGCCGACGACGATCAGGATACCATCCTGGTGGGCCGGGTCACCCATGTGGAAGGCGGGCTGCTGCGGTATGTCGCCGAAAATAAGGACTGGGTGGTAACCGTCCAGGACGCCCCGTTCGGCCTAGAAGACGCCCTGTACGCCGATAACGATGCCAAGGCGGAATTCATCCTGCCCAACCGGACTTGGATCAGGATCGGCGGCAACACCCAGATTCAGATGATCGCCCTCAATCCCGAGACGACCATGGTGGATGTGGCTTCCGGCCTGGCCCGGATGTATAATAAAAACCAAAATACGGTGATCAAGGCGACCACTCCGTTCGGCTACGTGGTTGCGCCGGAAGGCGCGGTGTTTGACCTCTATGTTGGTGACGAATCAATGGAATTGATCGCGATCCGCGGCACAATCGATTTTATCCACGAGGCCACAGGGAGCCGCTATGAAGTCCGAGAACAGGAGGCTTCGCTGATCGCCGACAGCCGTGGCATTGCCAGCGGCAATGGGACGGTCGACGCGGCCTGGGATGATTGGAACGGCCGGCGCGACAGTCTCTGGGCCCAGCGGCTGCACTCCCAAGGCCAGGGGACCGAGTATCTGCCCGTGCAGATTCGCGACCAGGCCTATGCCCTGGAAGAGAACGGCCGCTGGGAACGTGTTTATTATGAAGGCGATTACCGCGCCATGTGGCGGCCAACCAAAATCGTTTCGGGCTGGCGTCCCTTTACCGAAGGCCGCTGGAGCGTCTACTACGGCGATAATTGCTGGATTCCGGCCGAGCCTTTTGGTTATGTTACCCACCATTACGGCTCGTGGGTCTGGGTCGATTCCTTTAGGAGTTGGTACTGGATGCCGCCGGTGGCGCGGGTCATCGATACCGCTCCCGGACTGTCCATCGGCTTTGGCTGGTATCCGGGAAGGGTCGGCTGGATTTACAGCAACAACTCCATCGGCTGGATTCCCCTGGCCCCCAATGAGAATTATTACTGCCATCATCCCTGGGGACGCCGGGTGGTGGTGATCAATCGAACCCAGGCGGTCAACATCAATATCAGCCGATACCGTTATCTCGACCGCGCGGTCATTATTTCCGCAGACCACCTCTACCGCGGCAACCGCTACACCCCGTTTGTCCAACTGATGAACAAAAACGCCATTGTCAGCTCTTACAAGACCGCCCCAGTGCTTGGAAAAAACGTCATCAGTACCTACGACTCCGACCAGCGCCGGTTTAGCTTTAACGACGCCAAGGTGGACCGCAAGCCCCATGGCAGCGTACTTGGCCGGGTCGACAATAACCGGCGGCTTTACCAGAACGCCGGCCCGCTTGGCCGAGAGCAGATCCGGCAGGATCTCGACCAGGTGGTCGTCACCGCGATGCCGAAGACAACGGCCATTCGCAACCCCAAGGTGAGCAGCAAAGTGGTGACCGCCGCCCAGGCAAACCAACCGGTTGGACGTGTTTCTTTTCCGACCCGGGAGTTGAAGCCCAATGATCGCCAGCGGCAGCTCATGAATGCAGGTCCAGGGCAAACGGTCGGACCGCGCAGCAGAGGCGAGGGCAGCCAGATTCGGCCGGCGCCAGGCCAGAAGGATGACACGCGGCGGATGCGCTCCACCCAGGAGGCCCGCGATCAGGTGATGCAAGACATCGGACCGACAGCCCCCGCAACCAAGATTGAAAAACCCTCCATCGAACGGCGGCCTGGCTTGCAAAACCGGCAAGAACGCAATCAGGGCGCCAGCGAACCCGGTGACCAAGGCAATGAGCGACGGATCAGGTCACCACGGGAGACGCCGTCACTCCAGCAAAGCGGCCCGCCTTTCCCGCAACGCCCGCAACCACGCGAAACAAGCCCGCGGGAAGATGTGCAAAGGCAACAGGAGTTCAAACGCCAACAGGAGGATCAGCAACGGCAGCAGCAGGAATCGATTCGCCGACAACAGGAAGAGTCCTCAAGACGACAGCAACAACTGCAACAACAGGAGATCCAACGCCGGCAGGAGGATCAGCAGCGACAACAACAGGAATTGATCCGTCGACAACAGGAAGAGTCCTCAAGACGACAGCAACAACTGCAACAACAGGAGTTCAAACGCCGGCAAGAGGATCAGCAGCGACAACAGCAGGAGTCGATCCGCCGACAACAGGAAGAGTCCTCAAGACGGCAGCAACAACTGCAACAACAGGAGATCCAACGACGGCAGGAGGATCAGCGACAACAGCAGGAGACGATCCGCCGACAACAGGAAGAATCCTCAAAACGGCAGCAACAACTGCAACAACAGCAGCAACAAGAGCTCCAACGCCGGCAAGATGAGCAACAGAGGCAGGGAAGGAGGGGATAAAATCTGCAGGATGAGCGACAGCGACAAGGCATGGGCTTAAACGCCACTGAACCGCCCGGGGACTAACAACCAGGCACCTGGCCGCATCTGTATCGACAACGACGCCCCGAGCCCCGACCGCAACGGGGCGTCGTTTTTTGAGCCATTTTCAAAAAACCAGCCCCCAGGCCATCTTGATGGCGACCACATAGAGGAACAGGGCGAAAATGCGTTTGAGCTTGTCCACCGGCAAGGCATGGGCCAACTTGACCCCGAAGGGCGCGGTCAACATGCTGGCGCAGACAATGCCGACCAGGGCGGGCAGATAAACAAAGCCGAGGCTGTAGGGCGGCAGTCCGGTTTCACCCAGGTTGTTGATGATATAGCCGGCCGCGCCGGCAATGGCGATGGGGAAGCCGATGGCGGCCGAGGTGCCGATGGCACGGTGGGCGGCGATGTTGCACCAGAGCATGAAGGGGACCGAAAGGGAGCCGCCGCCGATGCCGACCAGGGCGGAAACCACGCCGATGAGCGAGCCCATGCCGAACATGCCGCCGGTTCCGGGCAGATCCCGCGCGGCTGCGGGTTTTTTGTTGAGCAGCATCTGGGTGGCGATCATAAAGAGAAACAGGCAGAAAAAGCCCTTCAAGAAACCGGTGGGCAACCGCGAGGCGACAAAGGTACCGGCAAAGGTGCCAATCAGGATACCGGGGACGATCCGCCTGACAACCACCCATTCCACCGCACCCCGCTTATGATGAGACATGAAACTCGAAATTGAGGTGAAAATTATGCTGGCCAGTGAGGTGCCCAGGGCGATGTGCATGATCAGATCGGACTGAATCCCCTGCTTGGTAAAACAAAAAACCAGCATTGGCACGATCACCACCCCACCGCCAACGCCCAAAAGGCCCGCCAACACCCCGGCGATCAACCCCACAACCAGATACATCACGATAATCTCCACAGACATGATATTCTTCTCCTTGCATCACTTGGTGGTGCTCGATTTTGGCTGACAAACCTTGCTGTCCGTTTTTCCGGGTGTTTCCTGTTGCTCGCCGAAGATGGACAACTCGATCTCGGCGATATGGAGCGCCATTGCCGCATGGGCCGCTTCGGCATCCCTTGCCTCCAGGGCATCGATAATCCGCAGATGCCCCTCCATCGAGGTTAGCCGCCGTTCATTGCTTTGCAGCCAGATTGACCGGCTTTCATTGACGATCGACTGGATGGTGGACATCACCCTGGCCATCACCCGGTTGTCGGCACTTTCTGCCAGGACTTGGTGAAACTCGGCATCAAAGCCGGCGGCAACGCGCCCAACCATCAAGGCCCGCTGCTGATCGCAGACCAATATCTTCAACCGGTCAACGGCCTCAGTTGAAATCCGTCTGGCCGCCAGGGCGGCGATTTGCGGTTCAATCAGCTGCCGGAACTCGACGATTTCACGCAACAGCCCACTCTGCTCGCTGATGGCGTCGGCGATGGCATCGGTGGACAAGGGCGTTTCAATGGCAGGCAGCAGATAGGTGCCATCCCCTTGCCGACTCTCGATGATACCCCGCTCCGCCAAGGCCTGGAACGCCTGACGCAGGCTGCTGCGGGACACGCCGAACATCTCCGCCAATTTCCGTTCAGGCGGCAGTCTGCCGCCTGGTTGCAGCTCGCCGCTACGGATCATTTCGCTGATCCGTTCAATCAAGACCCGGTAAGTGTATTTTTTATCCTCAGGCGCACCCGATAACCCCATAGTTTCATCCCTCCCACTTATTGGTTTAACCATTAACGCAAATTCTGGCCGATTTCAAGCAAATTTGTACAACCACTGATAATTGGTCAACCATTTTTCAGCCAAAAGAATTCCAAGGCTTCGACAGGACAATTGACCGAAACCAAGGAGCGTGTGTTGGGTTGACCTGCAGAACTTTTTTCCGTCATCTGCATCCACGCAGATGACATGGAAAATCTGATCGATTCTGGGACAGGACCTTGGGGCATGCCTGCGGGATGGGGTCCAGGCTGGAAAAAAAAAGCCCCTTTGCCGTGCAAGGGGGAGCGCACGGCAAAGGGGAGAGTGATCCGCTTATGGGATTCATCGCATCTTATCTTGCACGAAATTGAAAATCAATATCCAAGTCAGCAGAATTTATCTTTTTCATCATTTTTTTTCATGGTTTCTCGGGCGTCTGACCTTGACCTGTGGCTTCATGTAAATGCAACCGCTCGATTTATCGCAAACTGTACCATGAAGGGCATCAACAGCGCGCAAGGGCGCAAAACAGGCACGCAATGGTCAGAAAGGTTTGATCAGTACAAAAAAATCCCGCTGGCCATGGTCAAAACTACTCTCCAAGGTTTTTAGAAATAACGTTCAAGTATCCGGCCCTGCTCAACCTGGTCGGCCAATTCCGCCACATCGGCGCTGAGTTGCGCAATCAGCGCCTTCAGGCGCCGCATTGCCGGATCATCCTCATCCAGTCGATGCCGGGTGTTGCCGAGCACGATCTGGCCTTGTTCGAGCCATATTTCCAACTCGTTCAACAGGCGCTCCCGCCCATGCTGTTTTTCCTGTTCAGCGCTGAGAACCGGCATCAATCGCAAAATGGAGATTTCAACCAGCAGATCGCGCGGCAATTTGTGTATTTTGGCGACATAATCAAGCGCCAGCAGCGAATTGCGGCTGACAACATAGGTTTTTTGCTGCCGCTGCGCCTGTACGGGCTGATAGCTGGATACCCCTGTGGCGAGCTGTTCGAGAATTGCCCGATCTTCAACCAACTGATCAAAGAGCGATTTCTGCTTGAGCCCCAGTTGACCGGCGGCAACACTGAGCAACTCGATCACCGGCAGCGGCAGCTTGAACGTTGCCCTGACCGACTGTCTGCCCCTGAGCGTGTCGGCCGACAATCCAGTCATCGCTTCGTTGTTCTGTTCAGATGGATCATTTTTTTCGCTCATGTCCTCTCCGGGTTGCATTGATTTTTCATTACTAACATGCCTCAATCGATATTTAGTAATTCAAGTAAAAATTATTAAACAGGTTGACAGATTTTTTGTCAAGATTACTGTTTTTGCCAAGTACACAATGCGGCGCGCAGCCGTGAAAATGAAAACAACAGAACAATGCATCAGCAAGGAGGAAGCAAGCTATGACACGATGGCAAGACATGCATTCCATTCTGGGGGCCATGGACCTGTTCCGCAATCAGATGAACAGCCTGTTCTACCAATTTGACCGCACCTACAGCCTCGGCCATGGTTGGGAAACTTCGGAAACCTACCCTCGAACCAACCTGAGCGACACCGGCGACAATCTGGAGTTGATCGCCGAGTTGTCGGGGGTCAACCGTGAAGATCTCAAGGTGAAGCTCCAGGGAAATTACCTGGAAATAAGCGGATCGCGTAAGGCGGATATACCGGAAGGCTACACCGTGCATCGGATCGAGCAGCCGGCCGCTGCCTTTTCCCGCAGTTTCACCCTGCCGTACGAGGTCAATGCGGCCAAGGTGACGGCGACACTCAAAGAAGGGCTGCTCACCATGACCCTTCCCAAATCCGAGGCTGCCAAGCCCCGGCAAATCAGTATTCAATAACGCCCATGGGGCATGACAACGAACAGGAGGACCTTTATGTTTATGAACGAGAATCAAGCAGTCAGCCAGGATCAGCCAACTGAACCGGTCCGCCAACTGCCCGTAATCACGCCTGCGGTGGATATCCTGGAAAATGAGCGCGAGATTTTGCTCCACGCCGATCTGCCCGGCGTACTCAAAGATGACATCAACATCCATATCGACAACGGCAAGATGACCCTGTCGGGCAGGCGGCGCTTGCAGATGACCGGTGCCACAGCCTGGCGGGAATTTGCCGATGCCGAATTCCGCCGGATCTTTGCGGTACCGCAAAACATTGATGTCGGTCAGGTCCATGCCGACTTAAAAGAAGGCGTGCTACGGCTGCATTTGCCCAAGTCTGAATCGGCCAAGCCCCGGCGGATCGAAATCACTGCCGGTTGAGCTCGCTGTTGGCAGAACTTGGCGTTTGGTCCGCAATGACCAGCAGGAAAGGGAAGGACTTAAAAAAGCTTGTACCTTGGAACTGGTTCAACCAAGAGGAAAACTGTTGTTCCCACGCTTAAGCGTGGGAACGCAAATCTGGCCGCGGCTGGTGATTTCCGGAACTTGAAGCGGGCAGATTGCAATCGCCTACAGATGATTGAGTTGGGCCAGTAATTCTCCCATGGCTGTCAGGTTTTCTCTGGCCACGGTCACCGACTTGTTTCGGCCGTCCGCCTCCATACCGGCGGCCAACCGTTGGATAGCTTCAAAGCCAAGGCTCGATGCCGCACCTTTCAGACTGTGGGCGGCATGGGACACCGCCTCGGCATCGCCAGCCGCCACAGCCTGTTGCAACTTGATATAGTCATCGGCCGAGGAGGAGCGAAACAGGGTCAACAGTTCCTGCAAAAACTCCTCGTCGCCACCTGTCAGTTCCAGGGCAAACGCCTTGTTCCACTGTATGTCAGCCATTTAAGCATCATCCTTTTTTCGTTGCTTAAAAAAATCCGTGACAGCCTCTTGTACCGCAGCAAACGCTATCTTGCCTTCCCGGATACACCGGAGTTCGCCTCGCTCCTCCAGGCCGACCAGGGTCGATCCGCAACCACCGGGCGTCACCCCACCGTCGATGATCAGGTCAACTCCGCCAGCAAAGGTCCTGGCCACCTCGCGGGCGGATACGGTGGCCGGAAAGCCGGTGATATTGGCGCTGGTGGCGGTCACTGGGCCGCCAAAAGCGGCAATCAAGGCCGCGGCCGTCTGGTTGGGTGATTGGCGCACGCCCACAGTGTGCGTGTCCCCGGTCAGCTGCGACGGCAGCGAGTCCACTGCTGGGCAGACCAAGGTCAAGGGACCGGGCCAGAAACACTCGATCAAGTGCTGGTAGACCGCTGGCAGCGTACCGGTCAACAGCGGCAATTGGTCAGGGCCGGATACCAGGACCAGGATCGGAAGCTGGCGCGGCCGCCGCTTGATGGCGAACAATCGATCCAAGGCTCGGCGGTTGAAGGGATCAACCGCCAAACCGTAATAGGTTTCGGTCG
>WRKE01000311.1 GCA_009778235.1 Pseudomonadota bacterium | reverse complement strand
GTTGCCATCGGCAGCGGATGGAGATTGGAGGCGATCAGTTGCTCGGCCGCCCGGATGATGACTGGACCGCTGCGGTAGTTGCGGACCAGATGGTGGACCTGGGGACGCATCTCTCGGATAAACGTGTAGAACCATTGGGGATCTGAACCGCGAAACCCGTAGATCGCCTGATCCGGATCGCCGATGGCAAACACGGTTTCGGTCCGTGCCAGGAGGGTAACCAGGGCGTATTGCGCCTGGTTGACATCCTGAAACTCATCGACCAGGAGATGGCCGGTGGCGGACCGGATGGCGGCGGCCGTTCCATCCTCCTGGCGCAGCAGCTCCACGGTGCGCTCCACCACCGCCTCGATGTCGACCAGGGACCGTTCCGCCAGAACCGCGAGATACCGGCGGGCTTCGGCTGAATACTCCCCGGGATCGGATCGGCTGAACAGCTCGCCCAGATCGCGGGCAAAGATTCTTTGTTTTTTAGCGCTCCAGTCGGGAAAAAGTTCCTCGACCAACTCGGCCCGCTCTTCCGGTCCCACCACCTGCAGACCAGGGGTGCGGCGCCGCAACTGGGCCAGGCAATAGCCATGAAAGGTGGCGACCGTCACCTTCGCCCGATCGAACGCCGCTCCTTGCAGCCGTTCCCGGACCTCATTCGCCGCCTTGTTGGTGAAGGTAATCACCGTACAGGGGCGGTCCGTCTGCGCGGCCAGCCGCTGTGCCCGGCCCACCAGGGTATGGGTCTTGCCGGTGCCCGGTCCGGCCTGGACCAGGACCAGGGGGGCGGTGCTCTCCACCGCGTCTCTCTGTTCGCGGTTCAGCGCCTTGATCGCCGGAATTGGCGCCGCACTGGGCACCTCCTCCCGCGTTTCCAGGCGCTGGCGTTTTCTGGCCGTTTTGGGGACCGGGCCGGCAACCGGGCCGAACAAGCTGGCCTGGCCGCACAGCGCCGCACGCTCTCCTTCGGAAAAGACGGTGACCACCCCGAATTCGCCGTCATAGCCGGGTTTGCGGATCACCCGGTTGGACCGTACCCGTTCGATCGCCTCGGCCAGCAACCCAAATCCCTTGGCCCGGATATCCTCCACCGGGGTGTCGAGCAGCAATCCGAACTCGGAACCAAAGGTGTTGATCAGGCGGGCATAGCCTTCCATCACCTTCTTACTGGAGACACCACAGTCGAGCAGCTCGGCCACTATCTCCGCCAAGGGCACCAGACTGTGTACCCGCGGGCTGCCCGGCGGCCACATTGGCCGTTCCCGGTCGGCCAGCTCCATCACCCTGTGGAGCACGCCGATGGTCAGGGGCTTGCCGCAAACCGGACAGAGTCCGCCGGTGTCCCGCGTTTCCCTTGGTTCCAGGCAGACCTGGCACTTGCGGTGGCCGTCGCAGTGGTACTTGCCCTCTTCGGGATAGAACTCAACCGTGGCGGTGAAGACCTGCTGCCCGGCCGGGTTGACCGGCGATTGCAGGGCCTCTTTCATGGCGAAATAATTGAAGTCAGTGGCGAACAGGTTGGCTTCGCGCCCCAATTTGGCCGGAGAATGGCAGTCTGAATTGGAGATGAGGGTGAAACGGTCTAAGGCCGCGATCAGCCGATTCATCTCCGGGTCCGAAGAAAGACCTGTCTCCAGGGCAAAGACATGGGGGCTGAGGTCGCCGAAACACTCTTCAATCGAATCAAACCCCGATTTCGAACCGAAGAGCGAGAACCAGGGGGTCCAGATATGGGCCGGGACCAGAAAGCCCTGCTCCGCCTTTTCCAGAAGAATCTCCAGCAGGTCGCGGGAATCGAGCCCCAGGATCGGCCGGCCGTCGGCGGTGATGTTGCCCAGGGTGGCCAGGGTGGCATTGAGACGGCGGACAGCGTCAAAATCCGGGGCATACAGCAGATTGTGCACCTTGCGGACCTGGCCGCCCCGTTTGTAGATGGAGCTGATCTCGGCGCTTAAGACAAAACGGATGGCGGTAAGCTCCATCGCCGGCCTGATGCCCGGCGGCAACAGGTCGCTGATCTCGGCGGCCGGCTCGGCCCGCAAGCGAAAGAATCCCGGCTCAGCCGCCTCCAGGCACTCGTGGAGATGGGCAAACCAGCCGGGATGGGTGAAATCTCCGGTACCCACCACCTTAATTCCCTTGACCGCCGCCCAGGCGGCCAGACCGTACAGATTGCTGGCCTTGCTGGTGGCCCGGGAATAGAGGCTGTGGACGTGGAGATCGGCAATGTAGGTCACCATCACACAATCCCCTTCCAGCCGTAGAGTTGATGGCGCTGGACATAGCCCAACACCGGCGGCGGCAAGGCGGCCGGCACCTTGCCCTGGGCCAGTTCCTCCCGAATGGCCGAAGAGGAAACCGGCAACTCGATATCATCTAAGTAGAGCGCTACCCGGCCGTCCCGACCATGCCAATGGCCGCAGTCACCATCACGGACAAAGGCCGGGGCAAGGGCACCAAGCATCCGGTCGACCTGATCGTGGTCAACCTGATCCCGTTTGACCACGATCAGGTCAACCGCCTGCAACAGCTCATCGATCCGGTGCCAAAGGGGCAGATCGAGCAGCGAATCGGACCCGATGACCAGGCTGTACCTCCATCCCGCCTCTTGCCGCATCAGCGCCTGCACCGTGTTGTAGGTATAGGAGGGCGCCGGCAACTGCTCCTCGATGCGCGAGCAGCGGACGCGGCCCCCGCTTTGCCGGTAATCGGCCAGGGCAGCCTCGATCATGGCCGCCCGGTGGGCATAGGGCGCCACCCGCCGGTGTTTGTGCGGCGGCAGCAGGGCCGGGATGAACAGCAGCCGGTCGAGCCGGCAGCGGGCAAGCACATGCAGCGCCAAAGCGATGTGGCCCTGGTGGACAGGATCGAAGGTGCCACCGAAAAGCCCGATCCTCAGCGCGTAATCTGCTGCAGCCACGCCTCAGGCCCGGATTTCTCCGGCACCGTAGACGATGAACTTCTGGGTGGTCAGCTCCTTCAGGCCCATGGGGCCGTAGGCGTGCAGCTTGGTGGTGGAGATGCCGATCTCGGCACCCAGGCCGAACTGACCGCCGTCGTTGAACCGGGTGGAGGCGTTGACCATCACCGCCGAGGCGTCAACCTCGCGCAAAAACCGCTGGCTGTGCTCGTAGGAGCCGGTAATGATGGTCTCGGTATGCCTGGAACCGTATTGGTCGATATAGTCCATGGCCTCGTCGATCCCCGACACCACCTTGACCGTCAGGACCAAATCGAGGAACTCGGTGCCCCAGTCGCTGTCGGCCGCCGCCTCAATCGTTTCATCGCAGATCTGCCGGCTCAAAGGGCAGCCTAAGATGCGGACCCCTTCTTTTTTCAGGGCGGAGGCGGCCTTGGGCAAAAATTCCTCGGCGATTTGCCGGTGGATCAGCAATCCCTCCAGGGCGTTGCAGACACTCGGCCGCTGCACCTTGGCGTTAATGATGATTGGGATAGCCATCTCTTGATCGGCGTCGGCATCGACAAAGCAGTGACACACCCCCTTATAATGCTTGAGCACCGGGATGCGCGATTTCTCGGTCACCGCCCGGATCAGACCCTCGCCGCCGCGGGGGATGACCAGATCGATATAGGCCTCCTGCAGAAGCAGGACATCGATCCCCTCCCGGTCGGTAAATCCCAGGACCTGGGCCACGGCGGGATCCACCCCGTGCTTAACCAGCACCTCCCCCAACACCTTGGCCAGGGCCAGATTGGAATGGATGGCCTCGGAGCCTCCCCGGAGGATAACGGCGTTGCCGGTCTTGAGACACAGGGCCGCCGAATCGATGGTCACGTTGGGCCGCGATTCGTAGATCATCAGAATGACGCCCAGCGGCACCCGCATCCGGCCGATCACGATGCCGCTGGGCCGGCGGCGCATCTCGCTGACCTCACCCACCGGATCTTCCAGGGCAGCCACCTCGCGCAGCCCCTGGACCATGTCCCTGATGCCCTTTTCGGTGATCCGCAGCCGATCAAGCATGGCAGCGGACATCCCCTTTTGCTCAGCCGTAACCATGTCCTTGTGATTTTCAGCAAGGATATAGGGCTGTTGCGCGATCAGCGCTTCACCGACCTCAAGCAGGATGGTATTTTTCAGGGCCGCCGGCATGGCACTGAGACCACGGGCCGCACCCTTGGCTTTTTTTACCATCTCCAGGACTGTTGCTTCGATCTGTGCCCGTTCCATCGCGGTGCTCTCCTCGTGTGGTCTTCAATCTTGATGCCTGCTGCTTAAATATTCAGTATGACGCGAAGCAGGCCCATTGTAAAGCGGCTTTACAGCTCTCCTTCGCGCCCCTGGACCACCAGATTGTCGCGGTGGATGACCTCATCGGTATCCTTGGTCCCGAGAATGGCGGCGATCTCACCGGTCTTGCGGCCCTTGATCCGTTCGATCTCCACGGCGCCGTAATTGCTCAGCCCGGCGGCGATCATCACCCCCTGACGGTCAAGGCAATGGACCGGGGCCCCGACCGCGAAATTGCCCCGGACCTCGACGATGCCCGAAGGCAGCAGGCTTTTGCCCTGTTCGACCAAGGCCCGGCGGGCGCCGTCGTCGATCACCAGATACCCCTGGGGTTTGAGCACGTAGGCGATCCAATGCTTGCGCCGGTTGATGGTGCCCTTGCCGGGAAGAAAAAAGGTGCCCACCAGCTCGCCGCTGAACAAAACCTTTAAAATCTCCGGGTGCCGGCCGGGGCCGATGAAGGAGGAACCGCCGCAGGCTGCCACCATTTTGGCGGCGCGCAGTTTGGCCATCATCCCGCCGGTGCCCAGCGTGCTGGTCGAATGGCTGGCCATGCGCTCGATTTCCCTGGTGATGGCGGCCACGGTATAAATGGGCCGGGCATCGGGATCTTCCAGAGGATGGCCGGTGTAGAGGCTATCGACATCGGTGAGGATGATGAACATGTCGGCGCCGATCATGTTGGTTATCAAGGCGCCCAAGGTGTCGTTGTCGGAAAAGCGGAGTTCTTCGGACGAGACCGTGTCGTTCTCGTTGATGATCGGCACCACCCCGAACTCGAACAGGGCACGGAGGGTGTTGCGGACATTGAGATAGCGGCCCCGGTGGGAAAGGTCGGAATGGGTGAGCAGCACCTGGGCCACGGGCTGCTGGAACTCGGCGAAGGCCAGTTCGTAGGCCTGCATCAGCAGGCCTTGACCGGTGGCAGCCAGGGCCTGCTTGACCCTGAGTTCCTCGTGCGGGGTCTTGACCACCCCCAGCCGCTTGCGGCCGGCGGCCACGGCGCCCGAGCTGACCAGGATCACCTCGCGGCCGGTTGAATGAAGAAAGGAAATCTGGCGGGCGATGTTGGCGATGATCGATTCATCAAGGCCGTTGTCGCCGGTAAGCACGGCGCTGCCAACCTTGATCACCACCCGCTTGGCCTGATCAAACAGGGTCTGCCGATAGTAGAGCCCGTCTTCCTTACTCACCTGAAAGGTCATGGCGCGCCTCCGCCCGCTGCTGCTCCAGTAGATCGCCGAGCAGCTCACGCAACGATTCCAGGCCATCCCCCTCCTCCGCCGAAACGGCAAGCAGCGGCAGGTCAAGGCCGGCAAATTGTTCTTTGACCTGTTCAAGCCGCTGGGCATCGATCAGGTCGATCTTGTTTAAGACGATCACATGGCGCCGCTCAAGCAGTTCCTGCTTGTAGGCGGCCAATTCCCTGGCCAGGGTCAGGTAATCCTCGTAGGGCTGTTCCCCAACGCCCGCGGCATCGATGAGGTGGAGCAGAATCGAGGTCCGCTCGATATGACGGAGAAACCGGTGCCCCAGACCCACGCCCTGATGCGCCCCCTCGATCAGCCCCGGAATGTCGGCGATGATGCAGGGATCGATGTATCTGAAGGCAAGCACCCCAAGCTGCGGGGCAAGGGTGGTGAAGGGATAGGGGGCGATCTTGGGGTTGGCCGCTGAGAGTTTGGACAACAGCGTTGACTTGCCGGCGTTGGGCAATCCGATCAGACCGACGTCGGCCAGCAGCTTGAGTTCGATCAACAGCCAGCGTTCCTCGCCCGGCTGTCCTGGCGTGGCCTTGCGTGGCGCCCTGTTGGTCGAGGTGGCGAAACGGGTATTGCCCAGGCCGCCCCTGCCGCCCGAAGCGGCGCAGAAGGTTTGCTGGTCTTCGGTCAGATCGACCAGGACCGCACCGGTTTCAGCATCCTTGATCTGCGAGCCCAGCGGTACCCGCACCACGCAATCGCCGCCACCGCGGCCATGCTTGTCGCTGCCTTGGCCACCGAGGCCGGATTCGGCCTTGAAATGGGATTTATAACGGAAATCGATTAAGGATTGCAGATTGCGGTCGGCCCGCAACAGGACATCGCCGCCCTTACCGCCGTCGCCGCCGTTGGGACCGCCCCTGGGCACAAATTTCTCCCGCCGGAAACTGACGCAGCCATTGCCGCCGTCCCCCGCCTTGACGAAAAATTTGGCTTCATCGACAAAACCCATGGCCTATCCGTGACCTACAAGCAAGACAATACGAAAAAACCCGGCATCAACACATCGTGATGCCGGGTTGCAACTTGATGCGGGAAGCCGCGCCGGTCAAGGCGCCGTGCCTCCCGGGAAAACGATCAGTCCTGCTCGGGGGGATAGACGGAAACGCGCTTGCGGTCCTTGCCGAAATCCTCGTATTTGACAGTCCCGTCAACCTTGGCGAACAGGGTGTAATCGCGGCCGCAACCGACATTGGTACCGGGGTGGATCACGGTACCCAACTGCCGCACCAGGATATTGCCAGCCTTGACGACCTGGCCGCCGAACCGTTTGACTCCGCGCCGTTGGCCGGCGCTGTCGCGGCCGTTGCGGGAACTGCCGCCTGCTTTCTTATGTGCCATGGTATGCTCTCCAGATGGACTTTGCTTATGCCGAAATTGTCTCGATATTCAGGGCGGTGTACATCTGCCGGTGGCCTTTCTTGACCTGATAGCCCTTCCGCCGCTTCTTCTTGAAGACGATCACCTTCTTATGCCGTCCCTGCTCCACAATCTTGGCCACCACCTTGGCGCCGTCGACCACGGGCTGGCCTATCTTGACCGTCTCGTTGTCAACCAGCAACAGAACATCCGCCAGTTCAACCGTATCGCCCACTTCGCCCTGCAGCTTCTCAACGCGAAGCGTGTCACCGGCCTCTACCTGATACTGCTTGCCGCCGGTGCGGATTATTGCATACATGCGACTCCTCCTCTCTCTCCTCAACGGGAACGTCGTGCCGTAGAAATAATTAGTCGTAGAACTTGACATTTAACTCGATTGAACCCAAGCTTGTCAAGAGTTATCTTCATCAACAGCCCTTTTCCCCTTGCTCCTAAATAAAGCAGGAATCAACCGGGCGGATGAGGCCACAACGAGGGGGGAATTTTACCCCCCAGAGGATGGTTTTTCCTGTCGCGGCCGGCGAAATAATTGTACTCTATCAGCAACGAGATGGCCGTCTCCGCCATTGCTGACGAAAAAAGCGGCGGATTTTTTTGTTTATCCTCATCACCCCCTATTCCAGGAGAAGCCCCATGCAGAAGATGGAATGTCCCTGCGGTTACATCTACGATTCCGCTGAAGGCGATTATGAACACGGCGTGGCGCCGGACACCCCCTTTGCCGACCTGCCGGATGACTGGGTCTGTCCGAAATGCGGGGCGGAAAAGGAATTTTTCTATGGGGTTGATTGAGCGTTTCCCCCGCAAACCGGATGAAGAAACTGGGTTGCGGCTGTTTCTCCCTGCCGTTGCCGCGCCCTTCACCGGCCCAGTGTGCAGGGCTTGCAATGCCGCTTCGCCATTGGGCCATTTTTTTCTTGTGCAAAAAAGATCGATACAATAGCATCGACTCTTCCGGAGCAAGAAACGCTCCCCGTTTACCCCAGGAGGACCTGGTCATGTTGTTTTCCTGTCGCATTTTTCTTATTGCCACGGTTGCCATCCTGGTTGTGGCCTTCTTCCGAGTTCCGGCCAGGGCTGACTACTACAACGAGCCGGCCGAGCTGGTGGACCGGGCGACCTCGGTGTACCGGAGATTTCTGGCCGATCCCAACATGGAATGGTTCCGAAACAATGTCGGTGCGGCCCGCGGCATTCTCATCGTGCCGCAGATGCTGCGCGGCGGCTTCGTGGTCGGCGGCTCCGGAGGGCGGGGGCTGCTGATTGCCCAGGATCTGGTCACCAACAAGTGGAGCGCGCCGGCCTTCTACAGCTTGGCCTCAGTCTCCATAGGCCTGCAGATCGGAGCCGATGCCTCGGAAATCATTTTGCTGATCATGACCGATCGGGGGCTCAATGCCATGCTGTCCACCGACTATAAGCTCGGCGCCGACGTGGCCATCGCCATCGGACCGGTTGGCGGGTCGGCCAAGGCCCAGACCGCCGACATCCTCGCCTTTGGCCGTTCGCAGGGCGCCTATGGCGGAGTCAGCCTCGAAGGCGCCGCCATCTCACCGCTGGACGACTGGAACGCGCGCTACTACGGTCAAGGGGTGCAGATTTTCGACATCCTCATCAACCAAAAAGTGGACAACAACCAGGCCGACAGCCTGCGCCGACTCCTGCCCAAACCGCGCAGCGCCGCGCAGCCGCTCGGCAGATAACCGGGCCATCCCCATGCAGCAGGAGCCGCATCTTTCCCCCGATACCGGGGCCCAGCCGCCGGTTTTCACCCTCATGCGGCCGGGCCCGGGCGATCTCACCGTGGCCCTGACCGGCTCTTGGACTCTGCATGGCCACCCCCCTGACCCGACCAACCTACTCGCCGCCCTCGACCAGACCGTCCGCCGTCTGTATTTTACCAGCGACGGCCTGACCCACTGGGATACCCGGCTGCTCATCTTCCTGACCGCCATCCTCGACACCGCCGGGCAACGGCAGATCGTGGTGGACCGCGCCGGGCTGCCTCCGGGTGTGCGCCGTCTGCTGACCCTTTCAGAGGCGGTCCCCGAACAGGTCACCTACAGCCCGACGGGCCGGGAACTGCTGGCCACCCGCGTCGGCCGCGCCGTCCTGGCCCTGGTCGAGCAGGGCCGCGAGGTGGCCACCTTCACCGGTGAGATCCTTCTGGCCATCCTGGCCCTACTGGCCGGGAAAAAACCGTTCAAGGCCCAAGATTTTTGGTATTTTATCCAGAATTGCGGCATCGGTTCCCTGCCGATCGTTTCCCTGATCGCCGCCCTGGTGGGGGTGATTCTCTCCTTCGTGGGCGCGGTGCAGCTGCAGATGTTCGGGGCCCAGATCTATGTGGCCAACCTGGTCGGCCTGGGCATGGTCCTGGAGATGGGCGCCCTGATGAGCGGGGTAATCATCGCCGGCCGCATCGGCGCCTCCTATGCGGCTCAACTGGGAACCATGCAGGTCAACGAGGAAATCGACGCTCTGCGGACCATGGGCATTTCGCCGGTGGGGTTTTTGGTGCTGCCCCGGATCCTTGCCCTGATGCTCATGCTGCCGTTGCTCTGCGTCTATGCCGACATCATGGGCATCCTGGGTGGCTCGGTGATCGGCGTGACCATGCTCGACCTCTCCCTGGTGGAATTTCTGGAGCAGGCCCGGAAATCCATCCAGCTCAGTCAGTTCGGCCAAGGCATCCTCAAGGCATCGGTGTTCGGCGTGCTCATCGGCTTTGCCGGCTGTCTGCGTGGCATGCAGTGCGGCCGCAGCGCCCTGGCGGTGGGCGAGGCCACCACCTCAGCGGTGGTGACCTCAATCGTGCTGATCGTGGTTTCGGATTCGTTCATCACCTATCTCCTCTACCGCTGAAGCGCCGCCATGACGCCACCCGCACCCGCCATCACCGTCAAAGGGCTGACCATGGCCTACGGCAGTTATGTGCTCCAGCGGGATCTCGATTTTACCATCAACCGGGGCGATATTTTTGTGATCATGGGCGGCTCGGGTTGCGGCAAATCCACCCTGCTGCGTCACATGATCGGCCTGAAGCAACCGGCCCAAGGCACGGTTTGCTACGGCAAGGCCGACTTCTGGGCGCTGAACGAGGACGAACGGGCGACGATCATCCGCCGTGCCGGCGTCCTCTATCAATCCGGCGCCCTGTGGAGTTCGATGACCCTGGCCGAAAACGTGGCCCTGCCCCTGCAACACTATACCGAGCTGAGCCCCGAGGTGATCGCCGATCTGGTCGCCTTCAAACTGTCGCTGGTCGGGCTGGCCGGTTTCGAGGCCTTTTATCCGTCCGAGCTGTCGGGCGGCATGCGCAAGCGGGCAGCACTCGCCCGGGCCATTGCCCTTGATCCGGATTTTCTCTTCTTCGACGAACCCTCGGCCGGACTCGACCCGATCAGCGCCCGCAACCTCGATCAATTGATCCTGGAGTTACGCGAAAGCTTAGGCGCCACCGTGGTCATCGTCACCCACGAGCTGGCCTCGATTTATGCCATTGCCACCAACTCGGTCTTTCTCGACAGCGAGGCCAAGACCATGCTGGCCACCGGCAATCCCAAACTTCTGCTGCGGGAATGCGCCGACCCCACGGTGCTCAATTTTCTTACCCGGGGAACCGGGCAACGGGAGGTTCGAACGGTTTGAGCAAAAAAGCCAATCCCACCCTGGTCGGCAGCTTTGTCCTCGTTGCCTTGGTCTTGATCCTGGCGACCGTGGTCATTTTGGGCAAGATCAAGTTCAAAGACAACCGGCTGCGCTGTGTCGCCTACTTCACGGGCTCACTGTACGGTCTCGATACCGGCGCCCCGGTGACCTTCCGCGGGGTGACCATCGGCCGGGTTACCGGGGTCCAAATCGACTTTGACAATGAGCACAACAACTACGTCATTCCGGTGTACCTGGATATTGAGCAGAAGCCCGATCTCGCCGGCAAGCGCCAATCGCAATGGAACACGGAGGAACTCCGCACCGTGTTTAAGCAGATGATCGGCCAGGGCCTGCGCGCCCAACTGAAGGTCACCAGTCTCCTGACCAGCAAGCTCTACATCGATCTCGCCTTTTTTCCTGAAAACCAAGCTCCGCCGCTCACCGGGGAAGGCCCCCTGTTCGAGATTCCCACCCAGCTCTCCGGCATGGAGCAGATAACCCAGAAGCTGGAAAGCCTGCCGCTCACCGATATCCTCAATAAAACCGCCACCGCCCTCGACGGCATCAGCAACATCGTCAACTCCAAGGAGGCCCGTAACACCCTGAAGTCGCTGGATGCCACCATGGACCGGATCAACGGGCTGCTGGCCAAGGCCGATGCCGAATTTCCCGCCCTGGCCGCCGAGTTGAAGAAGGGACTGGCCAATTTCTCCACCCTGTCGGCCACGGCCACCGCCTTTCTTAAAACCGCGGACCAGGAGATGCCGCAGGCGACCGCCGAGCTGAAACAGCTCTTGTCCGGATTAAACGCCACGGCCGAGGCGCTCACCAAGACCCTGAACAACATCAAGCAACTGACTGAGAAGGATTCCATGTTCGCCTACCAGGTGACCGCCTCCTTAAGGGAGATCGAGCGCACCGCCGTCTCGGTCCGGCAACTGACCGACTACCTCCAACAGCATCCCAATGCCCTGATTTTCGGCCAGCGAGAGGAACAACCATGAACAGCCGCCGTCTTTGCCCGCGTTTTTTGTGTTTGTGCCTGGCCGCGCTCTGCCTGTTTCTGCTCAGCGCCTGCCTGACCCCGGTCGCCACCACCCTCCACACCTTGCAACCTGTCCGCCAGCAGGCGCTCGCTCGGGATTTCGCCGATTTTTCCGGATTGATCCTGTTAATGCCGGTGCGATTGGCGCCCCAGCTCCAGGGCCGTGCCCTGGTCAGCCGGCTGCCCGATGGCACTACCCACGCCTCGACCACCCATTTCTGGGCTGGCCCCCTTGATGAGCAGATCGGCCAGCAGTTGGTCAGCGACCTGAGGGACCTGCTGGCCACCGACAATATCGGACTCTACCCCGGACCGCGCTTCGGCCGCGTCGCCTACCAACTGGAAATCGAGGTCAACGAGTTCAGCAGCGACGGCCAGGCCTTCACCATCGTCGCCGTCTACACCATCAGCGACACCGCCACCAAGACCATCATCACCAGAAAGACCTTCCGCCAGACCCGGACGATCGATCAACCTGACGCTTCCGGCCCTGTTGCCGGCGCATCCCAGGCCATTGCCGATCTGAGCAAGGAGGCGGCCGCCGCCCTGCTGGCCGCGCACCGCTCCCAACCAGCAGCCAGGTGAGCCCATGTCGCCCCAATCCCCCGCTTCGATCCGCCCGCCTCTGCTCGCCCTCGCCCGGCCGGCCGCCATCGACCAACCCGGGACCGCCACGGCCCGTTTTTTCCGTCCGCTGGTCCTGCCGTTACTGGCCGCCCTGCTGCTCCTGAGCGGTTGTGCGCCCAAATCACAGGACCTGTTCGGGGCGATCATGTCGCCCAAACCCCTTAAAGTTGGCACGGTCATTGACGCGCCGCCGCTCGCCTATGCCAAGGACAACACCATCGCAGGATTGGAGCCGTTTTTTGCCCAAGGCTTGGCCGCGGCCTTAGACCGTCGCCTGGAATTGGTGCCCTTGCCCAGGGCGGAGATGTTTTCGGCCCTGCGGGACAAGAAGATCGACATCATCATGGCAGGAATGACCGTGGCCGAGGCGCAACGCTACAGGATCGCCAGCACCACGCCGTATCTGGCCTCGGGCCAGACCACCCTGGTGCGGCTCGGCGACTACGACGGCTTGGGCAACGGCATCAAGCATTTGACCGAACCCTCGACCCGGCTGGGCGTCGTTACCGGCACCACCGCCGACGTCTGGCTCAAGGGGCTTCGTCCCAAGGGTGCGATCAGCCGGTTCGCCACCCCCCTGGACGGGGTGCAGGCCCTGATCAAAAAAGGGATCGACGTCTTCATCTTCAACCAGACCACCAACTACTACTACGCCTCGCTCTATATCGACCAGGGGCTGACCCCCGGCAATATCCTGCTTACCAGGGAGGAACTGGCCTGGGGCATACGGACCGACAACGACGATTTGCGCGAGGCGGCCAACAAGTACCTGGCCGGGATCGATCAAAGCGGGGAGCTGCTCAAAATGCTGAAGCAGACCATCCCCTTCTACCGCGACACCGCTTACAGCCCGCTGCAATAGCCGCGTTTGTTGAGCTTTGAGCTTGCCGGTCGGCTCGGTCGGAGGGGCTGACGATCACTCGCGGCCAGCAGGCCAAGACTATCCGGACTCCCTCATTTTTGCCCGTCATTCCCCATCCAGCCGCACCAATCCCCGGTAGACACTCTCCCTGGCCATCAGATGATCATGGCTACCCTGCTCGACGATCCGCCCCTGATCCATCACCACGATCCGGTCCACCCGCCTGATCGTGGACAGCCGGTGGGCGATCACCAGTGAGGTGCGGCCGCGGAAACCGGCGGCCAGCGCCTGCTCCAGCATGTTCTCCGATTCGGTGTCAATGGAGGCGGTGGCCTCGTCGAGCACCAGAATGGCCGGGTCGCGGTACAGGACCCGGACAAAGGAAAGCAGCTGTTTCTCGCCCAAACTTAAATTGAGGGCGCCCTCGCCAATCCGGGTCGAAAGCCCCTGGGGCAGGCGGTCGACAAAGGCCTGCAGGCCGGTCTGGTCAAGAATTGAGGCCAGCCGCCGCTCATCTAATTGTTGATCAAGGATGATATTGGCCCGCACCGTGTCCGGCAGGATGAAAATATCCTGCATGATCAGTCCCACCCGCTGCCGCAGGAAGGCCAGGGGGAGTGAGCGGACATCGGTACCGTCGATCAACACCTGGCCGGCCGTGGGGTCGTAAAAGCGGACCAGCAGGGAAACCAGGGTCGATTTGCCGGCGCCGGTGGTGCCGACCAGGGCCACGGTCTCACCGGGGCTGAGGCGCAAATCGATCTTGCGCAGGATCGTTTGTCCCGGTTGATAGCCAAATTCCACCCCCTTGAACCAGACTCCGCCCGCCACCGGAACCGGCACCGCCGCGGCTGACAGGGCGGGGGCCGGCAGGGTTGATTTGGTATCCAGGGTTTGGAAAATGCGCTCCGCCGAGGCCATGGCTGCCTGGACCAGGGAATACTTCTGGGAAAGTTCGCGCAGTGGCTGAAAAAAAAGCCGCATGTAGGAGACAAAGGCGGCCAGTTCGCCGATGGTCAAATGGCGGCGGATGACCTCGCCGCCACCATACCAGATGATCAAGCCGATGGCGGCCGAACTCATCAGGTCGATTAAGGGCATGAACAAACCAAACACCTTGATCTGGCCGAAGCTGCGCACCAGGTATTCTTGGGTGAGGCCGCCGTGGATGCGGCCAATCCGTTCCTGGCCGCCAAAGCACTGGATCACCGCCATCCCGGCCAGGGATTCAGCCAGAAAGCTGTTGATCAGGGCCAACTGCGAGCGGATGGCCCGGAACTTCTCCCGGGCAAAGTGGGAAAACACCGCGGTGCTGATCGCGGCCAGCGGAACGAAAACCATCATCACCAGGGCCAGCCGGCTGTTCATAAGGAACAAAAACCAGAAAATGCCCACCAGCTTGAGGCCATCGTTGAACAGGGTGACCATCACCGAGGTGAACATCTCGTGCATATTTTCGATGTCGTTGGTCAGCCGGGTCACCAGACGGCCGGCGGGCTGGTTGTGGAAAAAGTGAAGATCAAGGGTGAGCAGGTGGGTGAAGAGATGCTGGCGCAGGCGGTGCATGATCGACTGGCCGATCCATTCCAGCACCACCACTTGCAGGAAGGTGGCCAGAAACACCAACCCGACCAGCAGGCCGTAGAACAGGGCGGCCCGGCCAAGCCCGGCAATGCGCTCGGGGCGGCTGATCCCTTCGGCGATGATGGAGGTATCGATGCCGGTCTGCATCAGCCTGGGCAGGGCCAGGGAGGCCACAGTGATGATCAGCGACAAAAGGATGGTGCCGGTCAGGGCCAGCCCATGCCCCCGGCAGTAGCCGAGAATCCGCCACCAGAGCCGGGCATCGCCCACCGAGCCGGGGTTCCCCTCTTCTAAGTAGCCGAAGTTATGCATGGCGCTGCTGCTTCTCCGCCATGGCGCGGTACAAGGGGTTGGTGAGCAGAGTTTGGTGGCAACCCTCGGCAACGATGCGGCCCGCATCCAGGATGACGATCCGGTCGGCATGGCGCAGGACATTGATCCGATGCGAGATGAGCAAGACGGATTTGCCGCGCAGACGCTCAAGCAGGCCGTGCAGCACCAATTGTTCGGTTTCGACATCAATGGCCGACAGGGCATCGTCGATAACCAGCACCGGCCGATCGCAGAGCAAGGCCCGCGCCAGGGCCAGCCGTTGCCGCTGGCCACCGGAGAGTGTAACGCCCCGTTCACCGATCATGGTCTGATACCCTTCGGTAAAGCCTGAGATATCGGCATCGATCGCCGCTGCCCTGGCCGCCGCCTCGATCTCTTCCATGGTGGCGCCGGGACAGCCAAGGGCGATATTGGCGGCCACGGTATCGGCAAAGACCACCGGTTCCTGGCCGACATAGGCAATGTGGGCGCGGATATCCGCCTGACCGAGACGGTTGACGTCGATCCCCTTGAAAAAGAGCATGTCATCGGCCACCGGATACATCCTCAGCAGCAGCTTGGCCAAGGTGGACTTGCCCGAACCGGTACGGCCGGTCATGCCCACCAGGCCCGGG
Source organism: Pseudomonadota bacterium (assembly GCA_009778235.1). Classification (GTDB taxonomy): domain Bacteria; phylum Desulfobacterota; class Desulfobulbia; order Desulfobulbales; family Desulfobulbaceae; genus Desulfobulbus. The sequence continues at coordinate 9,960 of WRKE01000311.1, read as the reverse complement.
CCGATGGTCAGCTCAAGCCCTGCCAAGGCTGGCCGCGTGGCCGATGGATAGGTGAAAGAGAGGGCCCGGCAAGCATAGATGGCCGGCAGGTTTTGGGGCAGCGGCATGAATCGACCGGTCTCGACCACCGGCCGCTGCGCCAGCAGGTGATGAATGCGGCGCAGGCTGGTGATCCCCCGCTGGGCCAGGTTGGCCACCCAGCCCACGGCCATCATCGGCCAGATGAGCATGTAGAGATAACTGATGAAAGCGACAAAGGCGCCGATGCTGATCTGGCCATCGATCACCAACCCGCCGCCGTAATAGAGCAACAAGAGCATGCCGACATTGCCGACCAGGGTGGCGATGGGGAACAGCAGGCCTTGGATGGCCGCCACCTTGAGATTGCTCCGCACATAGGTCTCGCCCAAGCTGCGAAATCGCTCTTCCTGGAAACGCTCCAGGGTGTAGGCCTTGATCAGTCGGATCGAGATCAGGGTGGCGCGGCTGAACTCGGTAAGCAGGGAGAACTGTTCCTGCACCAGATTGAAACGGTGATGGAGACGGCCGGAAAGGACGCGGGTGCAGACGATCAGCACCGGCATCGGTAACAGGGCGATCAGGGTCAGCTTGATGTTGATCGCCAGCATGAATCCCAGGGCAGCGGCCGACATCACCAGGGAATCCACCGCCGCCACCAGCCCCATGCCGCACGCCATCTGGACAGTGGCCAGATCGTTGCTGGCATGGGCCATGAGATCGCCGATGGTCCAGCGCTCAAAAAAGGGCTGATCCATGCGGACCAGGTGTCCAAACAACTGGTCGCGCAACTTTTTTTCCAAAATACGGGAAAAACCGATGATCAGGTAGCGCCAGACAAAGCGAAGCCCGGCCACCACCACCGCCACCGCCAGGACGTACAGGCTCAGTTCGATCAGGCGCGCCTCAGTGGCGGTTTGCGCCGCCAACCCGTCCACCGCCGACTTGACGAACCAGGGGATGATCAACTGGAGGAAATCGACCGCCACCAGGGCCAGAAAGCCGAACGCCAGGCGTGGCCAATGGCTGCGGAAAATAGGGGCGAGCAACGCGGACAGGGAGGCGGGGGAGGCCGCTTGGCCGCCCGCGGTATCAGGGCCGGTGGCGGAGACGGTCATCGCAGTGAGGGCAGCAGCTCTTCGCAGGCCTGAAATTTAACCAGGAACATATGGAATGATTTCATTTTATTTTTTGATCAGCTGGTAACGGGTTGCCAAGGCGAGAGATGACGTCACGCCGCAAGGCGGTGCTGGTATGCTGGTATACACTGAGAATCATGTCCAGACTGGCATGTCCAAGGATTTCCGGGACATATTGCAGATCAGCACCGGCGGCAAGCATTTCACTGGCGGCCAAGTGACGCAGATCGTACACCCTGATCCGCTTGGTGTTCCTGGCCTTGGCCTTCGCATTCCGCCAGCTTTTGGTTAAATGCTCCGCCCTTCTCCCCTTGTAGTGCACACAACCTTCCCCATGATCCCTGTCGCCGAATCTTCTCCCCTCCTGGTGCGGCAAAAGCACCATGAGCCCCCTTCGGCTATGGGGATCATCCTGGCGGCCGTGCCGCCCTTCTTGGCGCTCTCGACGAAAATGATCCCGTTGATCAGGTCAACATAGCCCCATCTGAGTACGGGCATCTCCGAGCGACCGGGGCGAATTCTGGTATAATACCCCAGCATGATAGCTCGTTTCAATTTATGGATAAACTCTTAATCTCCACTCCGGTGAAGCGCAAATGCGAGCAGGGCAAGGATGCGGGTCATGGAGGTGCCTCCTAATTATTGGATGTTGATATTTTTAGTGATTACTTTTCCATCACGATAAATTTTCAATTCATTAGCACCTGGCTTCATGAGTGTTTGCGTAGAAACATCAGGATCAGTCGGTTGTCCGTTTATGGTCATGATTATGTCCCCTGGGAATATATTCGCCTTGTAGGCATTTCCGTCTTTCATCACCGCAGTGACAAGGCCGCCTGAACGCGAATCTGTTTCACGCATATATGAGTCTGGCGGGGATTCAATTTTGATCATCAGCTTCTGTGGATCGTTGACAAGACGCGCAAAGTATACAGCCAAGTAATTGTAGCGGTTCACAGAATAGGGAATATATTGAGTACTGGCAGTTCCAGGGTTATATGTTGTTGATATCCCTGAATAAGAACCGGTAGAGCTTCCAGAGTATACATTCCCCGTGTGGATTGTAGTGGAAGTCCCGCCGGGAGTATAAGTGGTGATTGGTATCGACTCCTGTCTGGTATGCGAATAGTCCGCTTTCCAGAGCACAAGGCATGCTCCGACATTTTTTCCCTGAGCAAGAGCTTCGTCATTTCCCTGATTGCCTGGCCCTTCCCAGGCGGACGTGCCAATGGGGCGAAATCCCTCGGTGTACATTCGATTGCCGACATCTTTTGGCTCACCCGGTGGCATGGATCTAATCTCAGGAGATTGACAAGTTTGTATACCGCCTGCTGCTTGCACCTGCTCCAAGGTTTTCCCGGTGTAAAAATTGGTGAAGGCATTTCCGGCACAACCTGTCAGCATCATTAACGCGGCGGCAGATATGATGATGTGAAGTTTTTTCATGTCAGCCATTCTGTTAGGTTGATTTTTTCTGCTCATAGCCTTTCTCCATCACGCCCTTTGCCAAACCAAGGTCACATTTCCACAACCTCATCCCCTTGAACACCACGACCCCGATAATACTGAACCTCACGCCGGTCATATCCCACTGCTGGTAAAGCTCGGTGTAGAGCGGGCGCAGATACACGTTTGGACTCGGTTTCAAAGATATTTACCAACTCATCGTCGTCTTCGTATGAGGCGGCATCCGTCTTCTGTTTTGGGAGTGAGCTGAGGCGCATCGGTTCGCGGGATTATTGTCCAGAGATGCCAAGAAATAACGCTAAACATCTGTCCACCTCCTGCATGATCGCATCGCCGGCTTTGCCGATGACACCGCCTATTTTTTCTCTTGGGATAGTCGTCGTTTTATCCAGCATGATTTGAGATGTTTTTTGCAGGCCGTTTTCCGCTGTGGGGGATATTGATATGCGAAAAAGAGGCGTGTCGCGCAATTCGCTGGTGATCGACAAAACAGATACGGAAGGGTGGGCATCGAAAAGGTCAGACTGCACAATCAATGCTGGGCGTGGTTTGCCGTAAGCCCCTGGCAGGACCACTGCCACGATTTCGCCACGCATCATTCCCACTCAGACGTATCTGTTGCGGCTTCGATCCAGGCCATGATTTCTGATTCGTGCGGGTCGTTCTTCAATGCCAGGGATTGCCGGCGGCATTCTTCCGCAAACCCAGGGCGGCGGGCATCCGGCACCCAAATCTGCACGGGTCGCAATCCCGCCTTTCGCAGTTTATTCCTGTGTTTTTCTACTCTTTCGGCTAGTAAACCCATGGCGCCCTCCTTGGTTACATGTAGCAATAGCGCGTATTGTTACATGTAACAAGGATTTTCTTGTTCACGCCCTCGCCCAGCCACGAGGGGACACTGGTAACTCTTGGCAGCCTTTATCCGCGGCCATCTACATATAACAGATTGTAACAATTATATTTTTACAGAGAACAGCAGCTCTTCATAGGCTGCGGTCAGGCGGATAAACCGCTCGGGATCGCCACCATGGTCCGGGTGCAGTTCAAGGGCCTTCTGCCGGTAGAGACGGGTGAGGTCCTGTTTGCGCATTGCAGCCAACTGCTCGGCATTGATCCCGAACATGGCAAAGGCCTGGTGGCGGGACACAGTTTTTGCGGAAGGCATCGGCCGCCGGTGAGAACGTCCGGAACGGGCCGAATTGCCGAAATTGGCCCAGGATACCGGTTCCTCGGGGAGAGAGTCGAAGTACATGATCAGATAACGGATCAGCGGGTACGGCAGCCGATTGCCCAGGGGAAAGCCCTGCCAGAACTCCACGTCCACCGCCACCCGACAAATCTCCTCAACCAGGACCGCGTCCAGTTGTTGCCGGTCAAGGGCCTGGGGGATGGAACGGGCGTAGCTCTCGTGGAAAAACCGCTGCAGGTCGAAGATGGTGAACAGGTAGCTCTGGTATTCACGGGGCAGCAGGAGCTGTTCACGCTCAAGGATCATCTGCTCGATCTCATCGCGGCTCTTGTCGAGCAGCACGATGTACATCGCCAGGGTCTTGTCGATGGTTTCAGCCGAGGTTCTCCCTAAACGCAGGAAGTGGATGCGGCGGCGGTCAAAGGCCTGGGTCTCGGTCATAATCCGCGCCAGCAGGCTCTGACTTGCCGGCTGCCAATTGCGGTACTGGTGCCGCTGGCGAAACGGCCGCAGCCGATTCTTGATGTAGGGATCGACAAAGGGAAAAAACAAATCCTCCAGTTCGGTATACGATGTACTCACGCCCTGCTCGCGCAGGCGGCGGAGGAATTCTTCATCGAGATGGAAGGAGGATTCATCGGGATAGACGAGACAGCGGCCGGGGTCCGGCCCCAGTTCAGCCACCTCGCGGGAGTAGAACACCCCGCCGCTTAAGTAGGATTCCCGGAGCGCATATTGGTATTGCCGGGGACCGGTTTCCTTTCGGGCTAGGTACATACAGGTTCACGCGCAAACAGCGGGACACGAGGGCGGCAAGCATACCCTGTCCCCTCCCGGCAGCTCAAAGAAAACGTTCCACCAGCTCTTTGACCGAGTCGATGGCAAAGGGTTTGGCCAGGGAAGCGGCAAAGTGGTAGTCGCCGCAGTTTTGCATGACCTCACTGGTACTATCGCCGCTGATGGCCACCAGCACGGCCTCCGGGTCCAAGGCACTGATGGTGCTGGCGGCTTCCATCCCGCCCAGACCACCATGGACCACCAGATCCAGGAGCACCAGGTCAAACCGCTGGCCCTTGGTCAATTGCTGCCGGTACAGTTCGATCGCCTCCCGGCCGTTGCTGGCCAGCATGACACTGCAGCCGAAATGTTCGAACATCTTTTTATTGATCACCCGCATCACTTCTTCGTCGTCCATAACCAGAACCCACCGGCCAGCCCCCATCCGGACATGGTCTTGAGAACTGGCCGACACCGCTGTCTGGACCGGCAAATACATCTTGACCGCGCAACCGCCTTCGGGTGGATTCTCGATCCAGACCGCGCCGCCGTGCTTCTTGATGATGGCATGGACAATCGTCAGTCCCAGGCCCATCCCTTTCTGGATTCCCTTCTGTTTGGTTGAAAAATAGGGGTCAAAAACCTGGTCGACAATGGACGGGTCAATGCCTGGCCCGGAATCGAGAAACTCGATTCGCACCAATTCCCCGCCCGGCAGAGAACGATCGGTTGCCACCGCCTCCTGACCGCCGTCGACCCGGTCGATCGTCACCCCGATCTGACCGTTGTCATCCAGGACGGCAACGGCGTTGCTCACCAGATTGCTGAACACCTGGCTGACCAGGATGGGATCCACGGACATCGCCAGGCCGTCGTCGTTGCACACCACCTGATATTTGATCTTGGTAAAGGTCAGTTCCTGTTCCAGGATCGCGGCGACCAGGTCGCACAACCGCACATTGGATCTCTGGGGCAGATAATTGTCGGAAAAGGTGGTGAGCTGACGGAGCAACTGGGTAGTCAGATTGATCGCCTTGGTCGCCTCGTTGAGCAGATGCTCGACGCTCTCGTCCCGGCTGACATAGCGGGCCATTTCAACATTGCCGCAGATGATGGTCATCAGATTATTGAAATCATGGGAAATCCCGCTGGCCATCAACGACATGGCCTCCAGTCTGCGGATTCGTTGCAGCTCCTTTTCCAGATGCCGCTGCCGTGCTTCCAGCATCTTGCGCTGGGTCACGTCCTGGAGGATACCAATGAAGAAAAAGGTTTCGCCCTCAATCATCGGCGCCAGGGTGCAGGTCACCTGGCGATCGCCCATCAGCACCGGATCGTCATAGGTAAAGCGCAGCGGCTCAAGCGTTGATTGAAGTCCCAGTTGTTCCATCCAGGCCACGATCCGGTTTCCAGCCTCCGGCGACACCAGGGAGGCAAGACAGCTCCCCAGAACCTGGGCTTCGGGTTCATTGAACAGGGCGGTGGCAGCGGCGTTGACCATGACGATCCGGCCCTGATGGTTGAGTTCGACCACGCCCTCGGCCATCCGGGCCAGGATCATATCGTTATGTCTTTTACTGAGCAGCAGTTCACTGGTGACCTCGCGCGGATAGAGCCCATCCAGCCCATGGATAACCCCGGCGGCTTCCCGCTGGTTGGCGCGGTAGCGGTCCAGGGCGGCCTTGACATGGCCCTTCATCACAGCACCCGGCCCCTTGGCGATGTACATATCAGCCTTGATCCGCTGGCTGACATCGTTGTCCTCCAGGGCGACGCCGGACAGGACCACCAGGAAGATATCCGCAAGCTCCGGGGTGTTGCGAATGATGAGGCTGAGTTTCTCGCCGTCGATCTTGGGCATGATCAGATCAATGAAGATGACATCGGGGCGAGATTCGGCCATGCGATCCAAGGCTTCCAGACCATTTTCGGCCACCTGCACGGCACAGCCCTCCGCCACCAGGACATATTCCATGAACCGACGGATGACCGGGCTATTATCGACCACTAATACTTGTATGTCACTCATGACAAAACAGCTCCTTGATCGTTTCAGCCAGTTCACGAACATCAAACGGCTTACTGAACACCTTGTTGGCACCCAATTCCTGCGCCGCCGGCAGGTAGGCCTCGGGCCCGATGCGGCCGCCTCCGGAGATGGCGATGATCTTGAGATCTGGATATTCCTTTTTCAGCGAACTGATGGTTTCCAGCCCTTCCTGTTCAGGCATGATCAAATCGGTAATGACCAGATCCGCCGGCTGCTTGCGGAATTTTTGCACCCCCTCCCTGCCGTTGGCGGCTTCGATCACCTCATGGCCGGCCCATTCCATCACCTGCCGCAGCAGGACCCGCATTTGATCGTCGTCGTCAATAACCAAAATTCTCATCCGCCCTCCCTTTTCCGGCCAGCCAGAATCTCATGGACGGCAATGGCCAGTAACCGCATATCTACAGGTTTGGCCAGAAACCGCTGAATCCAGTGCCGCTGGGCTTCTTCCATGGTCAATATCTCGCTGTAACCCGAGCAGAGGATAATGGGCAGATCCGCCCGGAGCGCGTGGGCCTGATCCGCCAGTTGCAAGCCGGTCATCCTCGGCATGGTATGGTCGGTTATCAGCAGATCAACCTGCTCTTCTCCCTTGGTAAGAATGGACAGCGCCTGCTCGGGACTGGTCGCGGGCAGCACCCGATAGCCCAGCATGGAAAGCATGCGGGTGCGCATGGTCACAATATCCTCCTCGTCGTCAACAAACAAAATGGTGCCGGTCCCATGCGGCACACCCTGCGCGCCATGTTCCTGCTTACCTTCGCCGCCGCCCTCATCGGGAAGGCGTGGAAAAAACACGGTAAACACCGTTCCTTTGTCCACGGCGGAGGAGACATCGATCACGCCGTCATGGGCCGCGATGATGCCATGGAGTACCGCCAGCCCCATGCCGGTCCCCTGACCCACCTCCTTGGTGGTGTAAAAGGGATCAAAGATGCGCTGAAGCGTCTCCGGCGGCATGCCCCGGCCGGTGTCGGCGACGGTCAACACCGCGTAATGCCCCAAATCAAGATCGGGATAGCGGAGCTGCTCGACCCTCCCGACCACGATCTCGCGCAGGGAGACCTCGATCACCCCGGTCTCGTTTGGCAGCGACTGGGCGGCATTGGTGCATAGATGCATGATCACCTGCTGGATCTGACCGGAGTCGGCATGAATCATGCCAATTCCTTCAGGGACGGCGACCTTCAGTTCAATGGTCGCGGGCAAGGTGGAGCGCAGCAGCCGGCAGGACTCCTTGACCACCGGGGCGATCAGCAGCGGGCACCGTTGATGGGTCGACTGGCTGCTGAAGGTGAGGATCTGCCCGACCAGGATCTTGGCCCTGATCCCGGCCCGTTTGATAGCCTGAAGGTGTTCGGTGATTTCGCTCTGGGTCACTACCGGACTGGCCCCGGATGCCTCCTGGGCCCCGGCCCGGAGACGATAGAGCAAAAGATCGGCATTGCCAAGGACCGCGCCGAGGATATTGTTGAAATCGTGGGCAATGCCCCCGGCCAGGGTGGCAATGGACTCCAGCTTGTGGGCATGGAGCAGACGCTTTTCCAGGTTACGCTGGTGGCTGATGTCCTTGGGTGAAAGCACATAGCCGACAACCCGGTCGCCGTTGAACAGGGGTGAGTAGCTGACCATGAAGATCTTGCCCAGATACCCATGGCTGATCTCCTGGCAATGGGGCGTTTTTTCCTGGAAAACCTTCTGGGTGGGACAGCCGGGGCAAACCTGGCCGCTGGCCGCGAACAACTGGTGGCAGGGGTGCCCGGCAATGGATTCGCCGGTGGCCGCCAGCAGTTGGTGGGCGGCCCGGTTACCCTTGACAATCTTCAGGTCGCTGTCGAGAACGAGCACCGGATCGACGATGACGTCGAAGGTGTATTGCCACGCATCCACGACCCGTTGCAGGACAGGATCGATTGTAAGGGCGGCGCCGGCGTCGTCTGGTTCAGGGGATGCGGCTTGACTGGACAAAGATTGCGCTGGGGTGGCGTCAAGGGTGCGGCTTGTCCGTTGGGTTCTCCACCGGAGGGCATGGTAGAGAATCGAGCAGAGGGTGTAGACTGCCAACAAGCAGCAGATCGCGAGGAGAAGAGTAGTATTCATCCGACTGCTCCGGACAAGGATGGGGAACGCTGTCGGAATATCCGCTCCCGAAAGAAATCAATGGTCCGACGTCTCCGGTCAACAATCTTGACCTGTTCGGGAATAAGGTCGGATATGGTGTTCCGCATGATGGACATCTTATATTCTATATTGGTTGCAAAGCGATTGTCCAGATACCAGGCGTAAAAGAGGCCAAAAAATAGGCCAGGAGGAGTGAATCCCTCGCCGGGGTTGATCACCCGGGTATACACGCGATCACCTGATTGCAGCCGATACATCCGGGACAGCCGCAGGTAGGTGTCAATGTCCCCGGGCGTAAGGAAACTCACCAACTGCCCCTGGTCCCTGACCCGCACCCGGTACACCCGGCCCATCACCTCGCTGCCATGAACCAGATCCTCGATGCGCTTCTCCTGAATATAATTGCCCAAGAGCGACTGGCCCAGGGCCACCAGAAAGACCATCTCGAAACGGTTGAGGTTGCCCACCTGATCCTGGCGGATCTTGATGCGCTGGTCATGGGGATCGTAAAACGAATAGATGTTGTCCCATTCCTGGCAGCGCTTCCATGATTCCGGTTCCACCAGGGTGATGCCGCGGATGAACTGGAGGTGATCCACCGAGATGTCGGGATGGCGAAAAACGATTTCCACCACCCGGTCCATGACCCACTTCCGCTCCTGCTCGGTCGTTTTGACCATGGCCAGCGAATCGGCGCTGATCTGCTCGGTGCCGAGGAGATGCAGGATCGAACGAATTTTTTCGTAGCGCAGACAGGGCGCCGGATTGGTCCCATGCCCGCTGGCAACGGCAAAATCAGCGGCCGGCAGGGTCTCCTTGCGCTCGGGCTGCCGGAGATAGCCAGCCTGCCGCAGTGCCCAGAGCCCCTTGATGGCCAGGGCCAGGGCATCGGGATCATGCTGGATCGCACCACGCTGCTGCAGCAGGTCACGGTTGAAGATTCTGGCCTCCACCGAACCGAATCCCAGGGCCCGTACCCGATTGCGGTCGATATAGATCGGCTCCTTGTCTTCCAGGGCGTACCGCTGGAGGGTCGAACCGGGGATATCGCTCATATCGAGGGCCACCACATGGGAAAAGAGGTCGTGCACCCCGTCGGGGATGTTGCGGTGGTAGGCCCGGATCAGGTCGGAGACGTAAAATTTCCGGTCCGGGGCATCGTGGGTGGCGTCGGTCTCCCCCTTCTGCACCCAAATATT
>WRKE01000310.1 GCA_009778235.1 Pseudomonadota bacterium | reverse complement strand
CTGCAAGGCAATATACATTAATTACGATAAATCAACAATATAAATGTTTATGTGCGGGTGGCTATTGCAGTGATTTTTCGAGATTGACAAGTCTTGGTATTGTCGATGCCGAAACTCTGCATTCTGAAAAGATGCAGGCTGCTCTACAGGCTATCAAGTATGCCAGAGAGGCGCATGAAAGGGCGGACGCATTTGATGGTTTTGCTGCTGCTTTTATGGAAGGAATATTGAATACAGGTCACGATCTTGCGAAGTTTTTTCCAAAGTGGCAACAATTCGTTGAAGAGCAAGACAAAGGTGACGGCAGAGATTTAGATGGTATAGGTAAAACGCAATAGGAAAGTTGAGAAGTGTCTGTTTATGTAAGAGCGAATCTTAAAAAAAAACTTAATAATGCTAATCATGTTAACAATGATTATCGCACTAAAATCCATGTTCGTTAGGTAGTCCAGCATTACCCAGCGCCAAACTTAACATCATGTCGCTGTGTTCTTTTCGTCTCCTTTCACTGTCTTCATCTTCTCCATCGTATTCCTGTATTGCAACAATTAGTCGTTGTTTGATAAGCTCTAGCAATGATGGAAATTCTTGTTCAGACTGACACTGCTCTTCTTGATAACACTCACATTGATATTCAGGATAGCAGTCATGTTGATATTCAGGGTAACAGTCATATTGATAATTGCTTGAATAATTCTCATATTTTCCGTCGTACCAAGCATCGAACTGCCTGAATTCCGGTTTGTAAATTGTCTCTTCATTTTGAATAGACTCATTGTTTTGAGTTGTTTCGTCGCTTAAAACATTTAATTTTGTGCCAGAATTTAATCCGTTCAAACATATATCAATAAGTAAAAGTAACGCTATATACGAAAATATAAACATAATTGAGACAGCAATTGCGTCATAAAAAGTGATCATAAAATTTCCCCTTTCCCCTCCCTTCCACCTACCCTTCCCCTATCCAATCCTTTTCCTCACTGCAATCCCCCTGCAATAAAGCATTTCCTTTTTCTGAACCTTTTACATGGAATCAAATTAAATCAAGCAAAAAATGCAAAAATTTGTATTTTGTTGGATTTTGGAAGAACGAGGGAAATATTTTTTTTGGGGAGGAGGGGTGGAGGGGGTAGAGGGTGCGCAAGGGGTTACGACGGATGCGCACGCTTGAATTATCTCGTTCAAGCGGTTAGGTTTTATTCAGTCTTAATTCCACCCCTGCCAACGGAGGATGCTATGCAATTTGCCACGGACATCAAACCTATCTCATGGCTCAAAAGTAATGCCAAGCAGATGCTTGAAACCGTGGATGAAACCGGCAATCCCATGATCATTACCCAAAATGGCGAAGCCAAAGCCGTGGTGATGAACGTCAGGGCCTATGACCAGATGCAGGAAAGCCTGGCCCTGCTGCGTATCTTGGCTGACAGTTCCGCTGATGTGGAAGCTGGCCGTCTCCGCGATTCAAACGAGGTTTTTGCGGACCTTCACGGGATGATCGCTGCGAGGCGTGATGCACGGAAATAAACCGGCTTGGAAAGTGGCGTTCACCCGCCGCGCTGATTGTGACATGCTGGACATTTTCACCTTTATCGCGGAACGGGACGGGCCTGAAAGAGCGGAAGCACTCCTGGATAAATTTATTCAGGCGCGGGACAGTTTGCAAGAACTCCCCGAACGAGGCCGTATCCCCCCAGAGCTGGAGCGGGTCAACATACGTTCCTTCCGGGAAATACAGGTCGCACCGTATAGAGTCATCTACCAGGTCAATAAAGACGCCCATGAGGTTTACATTCATGTTGTGGCCGATGGACGCCGCAACTTCACCGAGCTTCTGAAAGAACGTCTGCTTGCCGTTTCAAGGGAGTTTTGAAGTTTTCTGATCGCCACATCCAATCGGAGCCACGATCACCATCGATCCGAACACAGGCTTTCCAGTACAGGCCTAGGGCCACTACACCCCGGCAGAAGTCAACCCGTTGCTCGGCCAATCCATTTTCATGACCCCGCTGGAATGTGCCCAGAAATTCGGCGTCAATTTCTGTCAGTGCGGCACGACACTGAGGAGGGTTCGTAATGAATTCGTTATTCACCGGACATTGACCATGTCTTTTTTTGTCATTTCGATGAGCGGAGCGAAGAGAAACTTTTCTCCCTCGGAGCGAAGTGACGAGAAATCTTAAAATATTTCCATTGGTTATTGCTCAGCTTATGGAGATTTCTCCCTGCGGTCGAAATGACGAAACAGGAGATGTTGTTCGGTGATGAATGACCGTATTAATATCACAACCGGCCCTCGACCGGACATTATACCACCATGGCCGCCTGTGAAGCGGTTTGGGGTGCTGGTCAGTGCATCTGACTGCGAGAGACCTGTCGGCCAATCCCAGTGCGTCTTGCATGGCTTGCCGAGCCATTTCTCCGTCAACCCACACAAGCAAGGCCATGACTTGCGGGATGACTGGTTCGGTCACATGATCGGTAATGCTCTCCCGTTCCGATGCCAGACATCTTGCCACCGCGCTGAATTGACTGCTACGACCGGACAAGTCGCCAACGGTGTGTGCCGCAAGAGTGGGTGCAGGCGAAAGGACAGGGGAAATTCACCTATCCGCCAGTGGCTCCCGCATGCCAGTCAGGGTCTCTCCGGGCTGAGAGACCCTGACCGCGCTATTTGCGGCGTTATTTGCCTTCGAGGATGGCGCGGCTGCGTTTGACGGCGCAGAGATCGCCGCACATGGTGCAGACCTCGTGGTCAATGGGCTGGGAGGAGGCGCGGTAGGCCCGCGCTTTTTCCGGGTCCAGGGCCAGGTCGAACATCTTTTCCCAGTTCAGCTCCTTGCGGGCCTGGCTCATGGCATTGTCCCAGGCCATGGCCCCGGGGATGCCCTTGGCGATGTCAGCGGCATGGGCAGCGATGCGCGAGGCGATGATCCCCTCCTTCATGTCGTCCGCATCCGGCAGCCGCAGGTGCTCGGCCGGGGTGACATAACACAGAAAATCAGCGCCCGAGGCAGCGGCCAGCGCGCCGCCGATGGCTGAGGTGATGTGGTCATAGCCGGGGGCCACGTCGGTGACGATCGGACCCAACACATAGAACGGCGCCCCGTGGCAGAGCTTCTTCTCCAACTGCATATTGGCCACCACCTCGTTAAGCGGCACATGGCCCGGCCCTTCGATCATCACCTGCACATCGGCCTGCCAGCAGCGTTTGGTCAACTCGCCCAAGATGATCAGTTCCTGGATCTGGGCCGCGTCAGTGGCGTCGCGCAGGCTGCCGGGCCGCAGGCCGTCGCCCAGGCTGAGGGTGATGTCGTATTGCCGGCAAAGATCGAGCAGCCGGTCGAAATGTTCGTAAAAGGGATTTTCCTTGTCATTGGTGGTCATCCAGTCCAGCAGCAGCGATCCGCCCCGGCTGACCACATGGGTGAGGCGGGGATTGATGCGCAGCCGCTCCACCGCCGTCCGGGTCAGGCCGGCATGGATGGTCATGAAGTCAACCCCGTCCTCGGCATGGATGCGGACCACATCGAAGAAATCATCCACCGAGATGCTGGCCACGGCCTTGCCGTACCGGGCCACGGCGTCGTAGACCGGCACAGTGCCGATCATCACCGGGCTGATCTCCACGGTGCGGCGCCGAAAGGCGCGGGTGTCACCAAAGGTGCTCAGATCCATGATCGCGTCCGCCTTGAGTTCGATCGAACGGCGCACCTTATCCAGCTCGGCCTCGACGTTGCAGCAATCCTCGGAGACCCCGAGATTGACGTTGATCTTGGTGGTGAGGCCGGTGCCGATGCCCTTGGCGACCAGGTTCTTATGGTTGTGGTTGGCCGGGATCACGATCCGGCCCTCGGCCATCCGTTCCAGCAGGTCGGATTCATGGATCTTTTCATCAGTTAGCACCTGGCGCATTTGCGGGGTGAGATTGCCTTGGCGGGCAGCGGTCATCTGGGTTGCGGGTTGCATATCAGCTCTCCTTAAAGAGGGTCAAATGTTGCGGGGGGTGAGGCAGGCCGCTTGCAGCCGCCGGACCGCGGCAGCGATGTCAACGGCGCCGACGATTTCGGTGACCAGGCAGACCGTGGCAGCGCCCCGCGCCACCACCTCGTCTAAGTTATGTTCCTTGATGCCGCCAATGGCCACAAAGGGCAGGGGACAGGTGCGCACCACCTGATCCAGGTATTCGAGTCCAACCGGGGCGCAGACATCATCCTTGGTTTGGGTGCTGAAAATCGGGCCGACCCCGATGTAGTCGGCACCGGCCGTGACCGCGGCGGCGGCCTGGGCCGGTTCATGGGTGGAAAGCCCGATCAGTTTGTCAGGCCCGATCAGTCGCCGAACCTCGGCAACCGGGAAATCGTCCTGGCCGACATGGACGCCGTCCGCATCGACCAGCAGGGCAAGATCCGGATAATCGTTGACAATGAACAGCACTCCGGCCTCGCGGGTCAGGGCCCGGATGGCCTGGCACTCGGCGAGCATCTCGGCAAAACTCTTTGCCGGCCTTTTTTCCCGGTACTGGATCAGGCGAATGCCGCCGGTGATCATCTCGCGCACCACCTCAATATTGGTGCGGCCGGCGGAAAATTTTTCAGCGGTGATGCCGTAGATACCGGTGGGGAATGCGGGTTTAGCAGATGGGAAGGTCATGGATCATGCCTCGATGGCGCAGGATGAGCGCACTCATGTGATTGGCGATTGTGCCGACTTTGTGGGCAAAGAGCGGGGCGCGGGCAGCGTCGGTGGTGAAATCGCCGACAATGAAGCTTGCGCCTAAACGCCGCGTGCGGATGGCGGTCAGGTCGCTGCCGGCGATGCCGCAGGCCGAGATCACGATCTTCTCTGTGCCCAGCAGCTCCAGCAGCATTTTCTTGTCTTCCTGACGGTCAAAGCCCTCGACCACCAGATCACAGTCAGTAAAAAGCGAGCGACAGTTGGCGGCCGTAATCCGGGTGGACACCACCTCGATCTGGGTGTCCGGCCGAATGCGGCCCAGGTTTTCGGCCAAGGCTTCGGTTTTGAACTGGCCGATCTGGTCGGCAAAGTAAAACTGGCGGTTTAAGTTGGATCTCTCCACCCGGTCAAAGTCGATGATTTTCAACCCATCGATGCCGCTGCGCACCAGGTTGGCCGCCACGTTGGAGCCGATGCCGCCCGCGCCGGCTATGCCTACTTTGATGGTCATCCGATCAGATCCCAATCCTTGTAGACCGGTTGATAGCCCTGGGCCACGATGGCCGCGGCCACCTCCGCAACCCCGCGGTCGTCGGTGATCTCGAACTGGGGCGTCTGCTCAACCTGGATTTCGGTGTAGCCACCGACCCCGGTGCTGGAGCCGGCGGAATAGCGGGTGGCGCCCAGTGGCAGGATGCGGTCACGAAAGGCGGCGCTCTCCCGGGTGGAGATGGTCAGCCCGGCGCGGGGCAGGAAAATGCGCAGGGCGGTCAGGAATTGGACAAAGGTCTTGTCGTCCACGCGGAAGTCAGGGAGAAAATCACCCTCGGCCGCGTTGAAGCGCGGCAGGGAGACCGCCACCTCGGTCTCAAGGTAGGTGTTTTCCAGATAGCGGGCATGCAGTCCAGTGAAAAATATCTCGCGGCGCGGTTCGGCCAGGCCGAGCAGGGGGCCGATGTTGACCACTCGCATCCCGCCCTGGGCGGCCCGCTCCGGGGCGTTGAGCCGCCAGTGGTAATCCCTTTTCCGGCCGGCAGGATGGACCCGTTGGTAAACTTCCTGGTCATAGGTTTCCTGGAACAGGGTCATCCCATCGACCCCGGCCCGCTGGAGCCGGCGATATTCCTCCACCTTTAGCGGATAGAGCTCGATGGCCACCGAGGCAAAATATCGTTTCAGCAGGCGGGCAGCCTCTTCCAGGTATTCCATGGGGGTGTAGCGCGGGGCCTCGCCGGTGAGAAACAGGATGTGCTGCATGCCGGTGGCGGCGATGGCGCGAGCCTCGGTCTCGATTTCTTCCAGGCTGAGCTTGCGGCGCAGGATCGGGTTGTTGTGGTTGAAGCCGCAATAGGCGCAGCGGTTGGTGCAGTGGTTGGAGATGTAGAGCGGAATGAACATCTGGATGGTGCGGCCGAACTGCTGCACGGTCAGTTGGTGCGCCTTGCGGGCCATGGCTTCCAGGTGGCCCGCGGCTGTCGGGCTGAGCAGGGTGAGGAAATCCATGGCCCCTGGTTTCTCCTTGTTCAAGGCCCGCTCGACGTCGTCGTCGGTGGTCTGGCCGAAAAACCGGTCGGAGTCGAATTCTCGATACTGGTCAACGGTGGCAAAAAAGGACATGTTCCGCTCCTTGACAAACCCGGCTTATTCGTCGAGAAAACCGGTGAGTGGCGACGAGGCCCGGGCCTGGGACGATTCCTCGGCCAGGCGGGCAAGATAGGCCATGCGGCCCGCCCTGACCGCCAGATCAAAGGCCCGGCCCATGGTCTCGGGGTCGGCGGCGGTGGCGATGGCGGTGTTGACCAGGACCGCGTCGGCCCCCATTTCCATAGCGGCGGCGGCCTGGGACGGCCGGCCGATCCCGGCATCGACCACGATGGGCACGCTGCAGTTTTCGATCAACAGCTCGATCAGCGGTTTGGTTTCCAGCCCCCGATTGGTGCCAATAGGCGCACCCAGCGGCATCACCGCCGCGGCCCCGGCATTTTCCAGGCGCTTGGCCAGCGGCAGATCGGGCAGGACATAGGGCAGGACCACGAATCCCTCCTTGGCCAGGATTTCAGTGGCCCGCAGGGTCTCCCAGTTATCCGGCATCAGGTACTTCATGTCGGTGATCACCTCGATCTTGATGAAATCTCCGCAGCCTGCCTCGCGGGCAATATGGGCGATGCGCACCGCCTGGTCAGCGGTCCGCGCCCCCGAGGTGTTGGGCAATAGGGTCACATTCTTGGGAATATATTCAAGAATATTTTCCTGCTTGGCCTGGGCGTCGATCCGCCGCAGGGCCACGGTGATCATCTGCGAGCCGCTGGCGGCCAGCATCTTGGGGATCTGGGCATTGGCGGCAAACTTACCGGTTCCCGTGAACAGGCGGTTTTCGAAACGCACCCCTCCCAGTTGCAATCCATCATCGGTTGTCATTTAATCAGCCTCCACCGACAAAACTGAGCAGCTCCAGCCGGTCACCCGCTTGGATCCGGGTCTGAGGCCACTGCTCTTGCTTGATAATCTGTTGGTTCAATTCCACCACCAGGGAGCTGGCCGCCAATTTTTTGTCTGCCACCAACTCGGCGATAGTGCGGGCAGGGACGGTTTCTAAAACCCCGTTGACCAAGATGTTCATGTGATTTTATCTCCCCATAAAAAAAACCGCTTGCCTTCGACGGGAAGGGCAAGCGGCTTGTGGGCTGGAAAACCGGGAAGTATCCTGGGTAATCACTGTCTTGTCCGCTTCCCTTCGCCGGTATTAACCGGATCAGGTTCATAGGGTTGGATGGTTTCCTCTCAGCAGGATTGCACCCCTAGCGATGGGATCTTCTATACGCCAGACAGGGTGGTTTGTCAACATCCGATGGGGAACGCCAAAAAGGCGCTCGGAGATGAGGATGAAGCGGCTGGAAAAGCTAAAAGGCCGCGGCTGAGATGGGGGGATCAGCCTGGCGGTAAAACTTATGGGACCCGTACCTGCCGGTGTAGGCCTTGCCCGCAGTCCATCCCGGCGCGACCCCGACATGATGGTAAAAGGTTGAACCGTTGGTGAAATCCGGGGTAGTCATCGCTTTGAGGGCAATGCGCAGGCTTTCCTGGAGTGGATTGATTTCCAAGGGGGCGTAGTTTTTTTTCTGAAAGGTCCAACTGAACTGGTTGGGGGCGAAGATAACGTCAGCGAGGCTTTTGTCGTCTTCCATGGCGCGGTTGAGGGTGACATGAGCAACGGCGAGTTGGCCTATTTCCGGTTCACCGCGTGATTCGTGATAGATATTGAGACTGAGCCAGAACAGGCTTTCGACAAGTCCGATGGGCATACGCTATTCGACCGCCTCTACGGCCCGGATGGTCGGAAGTTCGCTTTTGACAAACTTCTCGATTCCCTCCTTCAAGGTTATACGGGACATGGGGCACCCTTTGCAGGCTCCGGTGAGCCGGACTTTGAGCACCTGATCCGAACTGAGGTCAACGAACTCGACGTCGCCTCCATCCCGCTGCAGGGTCGGACGGATCTGATCCAGTATTTTTTTAACAGTTTCTTGCAATTGTTGCATAATAAGCTCCTTGATCCCATTGCACTTCCATCATTGGAGTAGGGACCGATTATATCATCATTGTGACGAACAGACAAGAAAACAATTTCAATATCCGGTTATCTGTTAAATAACTCTCTGAAATGAAAAATAAAATATGTTGTTAGCCGCTGCTGCCGGCATGAGAGCGAATAGTTGGCCAACTATTTGTTTTATCATGATTTTTCCTGAAAATTGCAATGAATGGGATCATTACAATTTATCCGGACAGCGGCAGGTCAGATTCCTGTTTATCTCGGGATTTGGCGGATAAGCATCTTTGGACAAGCGCGCGGCAGCTTGCTGTTGCCCCGACTCTATTTCAGGCGCTCTGAATTTGAGTGAATTGGAGGGCATGATTCTATGGCCCTGGCCGCCCTATTCCTGGCTGAAAAGGCCAAAGAGCAAGGCGGCTGGCCGCAGCTCTTGGGGAAATGCTTTAAGCCAGCGATTTTTCCGCAACCTCCCGTACATCGTCGGACAGGGACGGTTGGCTGCTAATCCGGGTCAACTGTTTGTGGATCAGGGCCTGGCGTCCGGCATCGTAGCGCCGCCACTGGGTAAGCGGGGCGAGCATACGGGCGGCGATCTGCGGGTTGAGATTATCGAGCAGGATGACCTGATCGGCCAGGAAGACGTAGCCGGCACCGTCGGCCGCATGGAACTGGTGGTGATTGGTGGCGCAGAAAGTCGCGATCAGGGCACGGACCTTGTTGGGGTTTTTATGGGTGAAGCTCGGGTGGACGGTCAAGCTCCGCACCCGGTCCAGGGTGCCGGGCAGGGTACAGCCCCCATGGAGAATGAGCCATTTGTCGACCACCAGGGGATCGTGGCGCCATTGGGCGTGGAAATCGGCCAACAGCTCGGTGCCGGTGGCAAGCTCTCCATTGACCACGCAGGTCAGGGCGGCGATCCGATCGGTCATGTTGTTGCCGGTCCGGTATTGCTGTACACCCAAGATCAGCAGTTCGGGATCAAGAAATCCCGTGAGGTCAGGGGCCAGTAAATAGGCGAGGCATGAGTTGCGCAGCGCCCGCCTGCCGGATTCGGCGGCAGTGTACCGGTAGGGGGCATCGCTGTGCAGGTTTTGGTAGCGAGCCAGCAACTCGGAGCGTAAGTTTCGGCCGACCAGGGCGCGGAATTGCTGGCGGACCGAGAACACCGCCATGGGGTCGATGGTGTCCATTCGCTGGCTGATCCAGTTTTCCGTGGGCAGGAGCAGCGCCATGGCCAGAAAGGCCGGATCGGAATCGAGGTCAAGGAGCAGGTTGCGCAGACCGTGCAGCAATCGGTCATCGACCTCGATGGCATCACCGCCGCGGAACCGCTCGATCTGGGCCAACAGAAAGCGCAGGGCCAATTTTTGGCCGGCGTCCCAACGGTTGAACGGATCGACATCATGGGCCATCAGGCGGCTCAGTTCCTCGTCGCTTTGCCGAAACACCACCTTGACCGGCGCAGAGAAGTTGCGGAGAAAAGAGACGGTCGGCAGGGCGGGGACTTTGTCCAAGACAAACCGCTGGCAGCGCTCGGAGAGCATCAAGGTCCTGGTGGTCGGATCGGCCTCGTCACCAATGGGCAGCGAGCGCCCTGCCTCGTTGAGCAGGCCCACGGACAAGGGCATGTAAAATGGTTCTTTTTGGGCGGCTTCTTTGGTGGGCGGGCAGGTTTGCGCAACCTCCAGGGTCAACCGCTGGCCAATCGGATCGTATTTGGCGGCAACGGTTAGCTCCGGGGTGCCGGCCTGGCTGTACCAACGCTTGAACTGATCGAGATTCTGGCCCCAGGCCGCCTCCATGGCGGCGATAAAATCGTCGCAGGTCACTGCCTGGCCGTCATGGCGCGCAAAGTAGATGTCCATGCCCCGGCGAAAGGTCTGCGGTCCCAGCATGGTGTGGAGCATGCGGATCACCTCCGCGCCTTTGTTGTAGACCGTGAGGGTGTAGAAATTGTTGATCTCGACAAACGACGGCGGCCGCACCGGGTGGGCCATGGGGCCCGCGTCTTCGCGGAACTGAAAGGAGCGGATGATGTTGGCGTCATGGATGCGCTTGAGTGGCCGGGAAATCATGTCGGCGGTGAATTCCTGGTCGCGGAATACGGTCAGTCCCTCCTTGAGGCTCAACTGGAACCAGTCGCGGCAGGTGATGCGGTTACCGGTCCAGTTGTGAAAATATTCGTGGGCAACGACTGTCTCGATCCCCTCGTAATCAACGTCGGTGGCGATTTCGGGCAGGGCGAGCACGTATTTGGAGTTGAAGACGTTCAACCCCTTGTTTTCCATGGCGCCCATGTTGAAGTCGTCGACCGCCACGATCATGAAGGTGTCAAGATCGTATTCGCGGCCGAACCGCTCCTCGTCCCAGCGCATGGCCTTTTGCAGGGCGCGCATGGCATGGCCGCATTTATCCTGGTTGCGTTCCTCGACATAGATGCGCAGGTCGATGGCGCGGCCGGAGCGGGTGGTGAAGTTGTCGCGTATGTGCACCAGGTTGCCGGCGACCAGGGCAAAGAGGTAGCAGGGCTTGGGAAAGGGATCGTGCCAGGTGGCGTAGTGGCGGCCGTCGCCCATATCGCCGCTATCGACCAGGTTGCCGTTGGCGAGCAGAACCGGACAGGCGGTCTGGTCCCCAATCACCGTGGTGGTGAACACGCTCATCACGTCGGGGCGGTCGGGAAAACAGGTGATGGTGCGGAAGCCCTCGGCCTCGCATTGGGTGCAGTAGTTGCCGGCGGACAGGTACAGGCCTTCCAGGGCGGTGTTGCCGGCTGGATTGATCCGGGTCTCCATGGCCACTGTAAACGGGCGGCTGGGCGGGTCGGGAATGGTCAACAGCTCATCGCTGAAGCTGTATTGATCGCTGGCGAGCATCACCCCGTCCAGCTCCACCCGCAGCAGTTCCAACCGCTTGCCGTTGAGCACCAGGGGCTGGTCCGTCTCGCCATTGGCCCGACAGGACAGGGTGGCCCGGACCAGGGTGGCGTGGGGATCGAGTTCCACCCGGAGATCGGTGTGGTCGATCAGGTAGGAGGGCGGGGTATAATCTTTGAGAAATATTTCCTTCTTTTGGGTTGTCATCTGCAACCTCCTGCAAAGAGCGAAAAAACCACCGCCGCGGCCAAGTTGAAAAGCGCCTGTGGGCGGCTGGCGGCCCACACCTCAGGATAACGGCGGATATTTTGTTTACTGATTTCCGGGTGATGCTGTTTGTGGTATGGTGGGCCTGGTTAAGTCGCCTGGTCAGATGCAAGCGGCGCGGCAGGGCCCAGACCTCCATGAATTGTGCAAGGCTAGCGTAAAGACCTGATGAAAGCAAGGAGAAGGCGCGCAATCAAGCGGCACAGGCATGGAGCCTGTGGTTTCGGTGACCGCTTAAGAGTGGGGCAGTCTATAGGCAAGGGTATCGGCAAGAGGATGTGTGACCATGACTGAACAGGCCGATGTGCTGGTGATCGGCGGCGGTCCCGGTGGCCTGGCCTGTGCTACCCTCTTGGCTCAGGGTGGCGCCAAGGTGGTCCTGGCCGAGCGCAAGCCGGTGATCGGACCCAAGGTGTGCGCCGGCGGTCTGACCTGGCATGGCTTGCTCAAACATGTGCCTGATTCGCTGATCGAACGGGCCTTCCGCCAACAAGATATCCGGACGCCCTGGCAGCGGGTGCAGGTGGCCGAGCCGGACCCGATCGTGGCCACGGTCAACCGGCTAGCGCTTGGCCAGTGGATGGCCGAACAGGCCCAGGCAGCCGGGGTCAAGGTGCTCGCCGGCGCCAAGGTAACGCATTTGGAGGCGCATCGCGCCACCTTGACCTTTGCCGCCGGCCGCAGGTCTACCATCGAATGTAAGCAACTGGTGGGCGCGGACGGCTCGACCAGCCTGGTGCGCCGGTTTCTCGGGCTGCCGGTGGCGGCCATGGGAATCGGCCTCAACTGCATGCACCCCGGCACCCACGCCCGGATGGAATGGCACCTTGATCCCCGCCGTTTCGGGGCGGGCTACGGTTGGATATTTCCTCACCGGGATACCCTATCCATCGGCGCCTATGGCGACCTGAGCCGGTGTCCCGGCCATGGGCTAAAAACACAACTGTTGCGGTGGGCGGCGGCCCTGGGTTTTCGGCTCGACCCCCGGACCATCCGTGCCGGCCTGGTCAATTACGATTACCAAGGCGTTCGCTTCGACCGGGGCTGGCTGGTCGGAGATGCGGCCGGGCTGGCCTCGGGCCTCACCGGCGAGGGCATTTATCCCGCCCTGGTCTCGGGCCAGGCCGTGGCCCGGATGATTCTTGCGCCTGGTTTTCATGACCAGGATCTTGCCAAACTTGAAGCCCGGCACCGGCGGCACCGGCGGATGACGGCCTTGGCGAATAATCATCCCCGGTGGGGCCGGTTGCTGGTGGAGACCATGGCAATGCTCTTGCGCACAAAAATCATTGATTTTAGTCTGCTGGAAATGGCAGACTGAATCTTTACCTTTCCACCACCCCGGTCCGTTTAACGCGCCCTATGACCAGTAACCAAAAAAAACTGCTTGCCAATGGCCTGTTCCTTGTGGTTGGTCTTGTCATCATGGGCCTGCTGCTCAATGCGCCTCCCGAAACCACCAAGCCCTTGCCCCACGACCAGAACCATCAACCCTTCATGACCATGAACAAAAAGGAGGCGGAACGGTTTTGCGAAGAGTGCCATGCCCCTGATAAACAGGTGCCGCTTCCCGCCAACCATCCGCCACCCAATCGTTGCCTCTTCTGCCATAAAAGAAAATGAACGAGAAAGGATCCACCACCGTCCAAGATGTCTACTATGTGTCCGGTTCCACCGCCATCCTCGCCGAGGACATGGGCAAGGCCCTGTTGGCTCAATTCCAGGGCATCCGCTTCCGCGAAGAAAAAATACCCTTCGTCTACGGCCTGGACGATGCCCGCAAGGCCCTGGCCCATATCCTCCATCAGTCGGCAGGCAGCCAACCCCTGGTTTTCTGTACGATCATGGACCAGGAAACCCGGGATGTGTTCAACTCTCCACAGGTGCATTTTTTTGACATCTTTCTCGATACCCTGGAACGGTTAGAGCAGCGACTCCAGGCCAAGGCCCTGCGTGAACCCGGCTATTCCCGCCATTTCACTATCTCCAAGATGGATAAGCGGGTCGATGCCATCCATTTTTCCCTGGAACACGACGACGGCACCAAGCTGGCGGAATACGACGAGGCCGAGATCATCCTGATCGGGGTATCCCGCTCGGGCAAGACCCCGGTCTCCATTTACCTGGCCACTCACATGGAACTCAAGTCCGCCAACTTTCCTCTGACCTCCGACCACCTCGATCAGAGCGAACTGCCCAAGGAGATTGTCCGTAACCGCAAAAAGGTGATCAGTCTGACCTGTTCTCCGAGTTATCTGCACAATATCAGGGAAAAACGCTACGCTGGCTCCACCTATGCCAGCATTGCCAACTGCACCAAGGAGCTGCAGCAGGCCAAACAGCTCTTCCTGCGCCACAACCTCAAGGTACTCAATGTCGAAGGCCGCTCGATCGAGGAGATCGCGGTGCAGGCGATCCAGGCCGTCGGGCTTGGCCGCAAAAGTGTCCGGCCGCGTGTCTGAGATGTTTACGTCCAGTGGATAGAACGATAAATCAGGATAAAAGTATAAAAAGTTAAACAAAAAGATGAAGAAGAACGGCACAGGCCTTTGATGCCCGGCCGGTAGACGACCCTAGCCGCGGTTGAACAATCCCGCGATCATCAGGAGAAATTGGTACATGGAAAGCCTGTTTCAACCTCTCAACCTTGGCCCCCTGACCCTGCCCAACCGCATCTGCATGGCTCCGCTCACTCGCTGCCGGGCGGACCGCGATCATCTGCCCACCCCCCTGATGGCCGACTACTATGGGCAACGGGCCTCAGCCGGGTTGATCATTGCCGAGGCCACCATGGTGCAGGAAGGGCAGTCGGCCTTTCAGACCGAGCCAGGCATCTACAATGCGGCGCAGATCAAGGGCTGGCAGCGAGTGACCGATGCGGTCCACGCCAAGGGAGGCCGCATTTTTCTGCAGATCTGGCACGGCGGCCGGGCCTGCCACCCCCTGATCAACAATGGCATCGAGCCGGTGTCAGCCAGCGCGCTGGCCATCACCAACGACCTCACCCACACCCCCCAGGGTAAGGCCAGCTATGTGGCGCCGCGCGCCCTGCGCGACGATGAACTTCCCGCCATCGTCGCCTTGTTTGGGCAGGCGGCGGCCAATGCCAGGGCCGCCGGGTTTGACGGCGTCGAAATCCACGGCGCCAACGGCTATCTCATCGACCAGTTCCTGCGTGATGGCTGCAATCACCGGACCGGCCCCTATGGCGGATCGGTCGACAACCGGGCCCGTTTGCTGCTGGAGGTGCTGGACGCGGTTTGTGCCGAGTGGGACAGCCAACGGGTGGGCCTGAGACTGTCGCCCATCTCCAGCTTCAACTCCATGAGCGACAGCGACCCGATCGGGCTGGCCTGCTGGCTGGCCGAGCGGCTTTCGGCGCGCAACCTGGCCTATGTTCACCTGGTTCGCGGCGATGTGCTGGGCGCGGTGCAGGGCGATGTCCTTACCCCGTTCAGGCGGCTGTATCAGGGTATTCTGATCGCCAACCTGGGCTACACCGCCGCCGAGGCCGAGACCGCCATCAAGGCCGGTCAGATCGACGCTGTGACCTTCGGTGCCGCCTTCATCGCCAACCCCGACCTGCCCGAGCGGATCAGGACCAAGGCGCCGCTGAATACGCCGGACCCGTCCACCTTCTATCGGCCGGGTTCGGCTGGATACACCGATTACCCGTTTCTGGTCGCCGGCTGAGATGGCGAACCAGCCCGCCGTCATGAAGAGTCCAGCAAATAAAAAAGACTTCGATTCCGCTGCCGCCACCTGGGATGACAAACCACAGCGGGTCCGGCTGGCCCAAGAGGTGGCCGAGGCCCTGGTCCGCCATCTGGGCTTGACCAGCGCGATGAATGTGCTGGATTTCGGCTGCGGCACCGGGTTGCTGACTCTGCGGCTGCAACCCCTGGTCCGCACCATTGTCGGCGCCGACAGTTCACGCGCCATGCTCGACCTGCTCAACGCCAAGATCGGACAGGCCGAATTGGACAATGTCTGCTCCATGAACCTCGATCTGGAGCAGGGCGACACCCTGAAAGGAAAATATCATTGCATTGTCAGCAGCATGACCCTGCACCATGTCCGGCAGCTTGAGCCCTTGTTCGCCCAATTCCACCGGGCACTGCTCCCTGGCGGCATGGTGGGGCTGGTTGATCTGGACCTGGACAACGGCCTGTTTCACGACGACAATACCGGGGTCTTCCATTTCGGCTTTGACCGGGCCAGGCTGGGCGGCCTGCTTACGGCCGCCGGATTTGTTGAGGTACGCGACCTGACCGTTACCGAAATCGTCAAAGAAGCAGGCAACGGCACCAGCCGGCCTTTTTCCGTTTTCCTGATCATTGCCAGGAAATAAACCTATCTAAAAATTAGAGCTTGGGCGGCCGGATGACCCGCGTCAATTCCGGCAGCCACGCCCCCTGGAGGTGGTTGTAGGTCTTGACCACCACCTGGTCCGGATAGAGCAGCAGTGAATTGGTCCAGATGGTTTCGCGTTTCATGTCAGGGTTGTGGATATTGGTGAGGCGGCCGTCATACAGGTTGATTGGCGAGGCAAAGCTCGCTTCGGTGGCCGGGGTATGGGTGTGGCCGGAAATCCAGAGGAAGACTTGGGGATTGGCGGCGAGCAGGGCTTGGATGGCCTCCACCGGCTGAGCCACCGAGTGGGGTTGGTTGATGTGGCGCTTGAAAGGATATTGGGTGCCCTTGAGCGGTCCGTGAAAAACAATGATGGTGGGCGTGCGGGGCGCATGGGCAAGTTCGGTCCGCAGCCAGTTCATCTGTTGCTCACTGATCCCGACCGCAAAGCGGTCGTGGTCGGCGGCGAGGAATAAGAAAAGGTAGCCGCCCACCATCCGGCTTGAGGACAGGGTGGACAGGCGAAAGGTTTGGCGGAAGCGGGTGAGCTTTTCGGCCCGCTCCTCCTTTGAGGCTGGATTGAAATTTTTTGCATATGCCTCCGGACTGGCCGGGGTGGCATAGATGTAGTCGTGGTTGCCGTTGACCAAGGCCAGGGGATGGTTGAGGCGGTTAAAAAATTCCCGGGCCGCCGCATATTCGGCTGGCGTACCGTAGAGGTCGCAAATATCGCCCACTGCCACCACCAGGTCGACATCGCGCCAGCCGTTGATCGTGCGGCGCACCTGCTCTTTGGCGGCCAGGTTCCGGCCGGGCAGGTGAGGGTCACCCAGGATGACGACCTGACGGTATGGTCTTGGCGCCGAAGGCGGGCAGCGAGAGGTGGCGCCAATCAGCAGGGCGAGCAGGGCCAGCGCCACCAGGGCCATGGCTGCCCAGAGGTTACGGCCGAAGGCGGTGCGCCGGCCTGATACCGATGAACCAACGGATTTCGGCTGGAGAATATTGGTCATTTTTGACAGCCTAGCGTTCCTTTTGAGCCGTCGCGATGACGGCTGACCGCCCGATAAGCTGGCTGGCTTCGATCAGCCGGAGCAGTTTGACGCCCTTGCAGATCAGCCAGCCTTAAGGGCGGCGGCCATGGTCTTTTCATTCTTCACTCATTCGGCCACGGCCGTTTTCCCCCTGCAACTGGTCATGAACCTGTCGGGCCAGTTCCGGTCCAATGCCGGGAACGGCGGCTAGCTCCGCGACCGTGGCCCCGGCAATGCGTTTGAAACTGCCCAGGGCCTTCAACAGAAGCCGTTTGCGTTTTGGGCCGATCCCTCCGATGGTGTCGAGGCGGGAGTGCAACTGCGCCTTGCCCCGCAATTGGCGGTGCAAGGTGATGCCGAAGCGGTGGGCCTCGTCGCGGATGCGCATCAGAAAGAGCAGGGCCGGGGAGTGGGCCGGCAGCAGCACCGGATTCTTGCGGCCCGGCCGGAAAAGTTTTTCCCCTTCATCGGTTTTTTCCTTGGCAATGGCCACCAGGTCGATCCTGGCGAGACAGTCGAACCGGGCCAGCACCTCTATTGTCACCTGCAACTGCCCCTTGCCGCCATCGAGCAGCAATAGATCGGGCAGGTTGTCTTCCTGCACCCCCTTGTTGATCCGCCGCTCCAGCACCTCGCGCATCATGGCGTAATCGTCGGGGGTATCCTGCGATTTGATCCGAAAGTGCCGGTACAGGCCGGCGGCCTTTTCGCCCTGAACAAAACAGACCAGGGAACCGACCGCCTGCTTGCCCTGGAGATTGGAGATGTCGAGGCACTCGATCCTTTCCGGCCGGTTGGCCAACCGTAATCTGGCTTGGAGGGAGGCGGCCAGGGTCTCCCAGGAAAGCTCCTTTTTAGCCCGTTCCTCAAGGGCCTGGGCGGCATTGGCCGCGGCCATCCGCATGAGTTGCATCCGTTTGCCCCGCTGCGGCGTGGCGATCGACACTGGCCCCTCGCGCAGCTCGGCCAGCCGTTCTTCCACCAGATTCTGGTCCTCGATAGTAAAGGGCAGCAGCAACTCCCGGGGCGGCTGCCGCTCCGGGGAATAGTACTGCAGGATCGTCTGCGCCAGCAGGCTGTCGTCTTCGCCCAGGGGATCGGCCAGAAAAAAGGATTGAGCCCCGGTGATCATGCCGCCGCGCACAAAGAGCAGGGCAATGCCGACGGCGGCATCCTGGCGGTGGATGCCGAACACATCCTGATCGAGGTGATGCGCGGCCGCCACGGCCTGGTGCTCGATGGTCCGGTCCAGGGCCTGGATTTGGTCGCGCAGCAGGGCCGCCTGTTCAAAGGCCAGGTTTGCGGCGGCCCGTTCCATCTTGGCGGTCAAGTCTTTGATGACCTCTCCGGACTTGCCTTCCAGAATCAGGAGCACATCCCGCACCATGGCCTGGTAGACCTCCTGCGGCACTTGGCCGGCACAGGGCGCCAGGCAGCGACCCATCTGGTGGTTCAGGCACGGGCGCTGCCGCTCGCGGACCGTGGCGCAGCGCCGCAGGGGAAATTGGCGGTTGAGCAGTTGCAGGGTGGCGCGCATGGCCGTGGATGAGGCATAGGGGCCGAAATAGCGGTTGCCGTCGCGTAGCCGCTTGCGGGTCACCGTTACCCTGGGCCAGGGATCGCGGGTGGTGATCTTGATCAAGGGGTAGTTCTTGTCGTCGCGGAGGATGACGTTGTAGCGCGGTCGGTGCTGCTTGATCAGCGAGGCCTCAAGGATGAGCGCCTCTTTCTCGGTGGTGGTGAGGATGGTCTCCACCCGGCGGACGTGAGTGAGCATGACCGAGGTTTTGGCATGGACCGGGCCGGCGAAATGGGCGTACTGGCTCAACCGCTTGCGCAGGTCGCGGGCCTTGCCCACGTACAGGACTTGCCGATTACCGAACATCAGGTAGACGCCCGGACCATGGCTGATTGTGGCAAGAAAGGCCGGCGAGAGCGGAGAGGCCGGCTGATCGCCATTGGCTTGCTTTAGCGTTGACAGAGGCGTGACCATGCCGCTTTGTTCAATTCTTTTCAAATTTTTTGGTGGTCAGGCAGCGCTTATCAGGTGGTCAGGGCGCAACATGCTTGATCCACTCGTCCCCAATCCGCTGGTTTAGCGGTGATCAATATTTAAAAAGTTTTGGTTTTCAAAGGCGCGGACCGCGGCAACGAACCGGCGGATGCAGTGGTGATTTTTGTGGCCGGGCGCATCTTCAAGGCCGGAATTGGCATCCACCCCGTAGGGGTTGGTCTGGGCCAGGGCTTGGCCGATGTTGTCCGCATCAAGGCCGCCGGCAAGCAGAAACGGCCTGGTGAGCTTGAGCCGGTTGATCAGGGTCCAGTCAAAGGTCTGCCCGGTTCCTCCGACCACATCCTTTTGATAGGTATCAAGCAGAAAGCCGTGGACAATTTCATCGTATTCGGCCACCTCGGCGGCGGTGGTCCGGTTGCTGACCCGGACTGCCTTGAGCAGCTTGCAGCCAGCGGCCAGGGACGCCAGCTCGCGGCAGTAGGCGGGTGATTCCTTACCGTGCAGTTGAATGAGGTTGATGCCGCATTCCTGGAATATTTCCGCTACCCGTCCTGGCTCTTCGTCGACAAAGACCCCCACCGCATCAACCAGGGGCGGAAGCTGGGCAATGATGCTCTTCGCCGCCAACGGCGCAATTGCCCGGGGACTCTGGGGGGAGAAAATAAACCCCAAGCCATCGACCCCGGCCTTGACCGCGCACTGCGCATCCTCAAGGCGGGTCATGCCGCAGATTTTGATCCGCACCCGAAGTCCATTCATCAGGCGAGAAACTCCTTAAGCAATTGGTCCTGCTTATCCGCCCGCATCAGGCTCTCGCCGATCAGGGCCGCCTTGACCCCGGCCGCCTTTAACCGCTGCATGTCCGCCACGGTGGCAATGCCCGATTCGCTGACCACGGGGATTGTTGGCGGAATCTTGGACAGCAGGCGAAAGGTGGTCTCAAGATTGACCGAAAAATCGTGGAGATTACGGTTGTTGATCCCGATCAGCCGGCTTTCGGCCGCGAGTGCCTCATCCACTTCGTGCTCGTCATGGACCTCGACCAGCGCATCCATCCCCAAGGATTCGGCCAGAAGGCGAAAATCGCGTAACTGTTCCGGGGTCAGGATGGCGGCGATCAGGAGGATGGCGTCGGCGCCGACCACCTTGGCCTCCTCGATCTGGAGTGGGTCGATGATGAAATCCTTGCGCAGCACCGGCAATTCTACCGCCTCGCGCACCTGGGCGATATAGGCCAGGGCCCCCTGAAAAAAAACAACATCGGTGAGCACCGAGAGGCAACGGGCACCCCCGGCTTGGTAATTGCGGGCAATGCGCGCCGGATCAAAATCAGGCTGGATGAGTCCCTTTGACGGAGATGCCTTTTTGGCCTCAGCGATGATGGCCACGCCCGGCGCCTCAGTCAAGGCCCTGATGAAGCCACGCGGAGGCGGGATGGGGCGATCCGCGATTGGCAGGCCGCGCCGCTTGAGTTCCGCCACTTCCTCGTATTTTTTGGCGACAATGGTATCAAGGATCATTTGCTGCCTCTGCTGAAATGGATCAATTGCTCCAGCTTGGCCAATGCCGCCCCGGATTGGATGATTTCTCTGGCCAGGGCGATGCCGGCCGCGATGGTTTCGCTCTGGCCGGCGGCCATCAGCGCGGTGCCGGCGTTGAGCAGGACCATGTCCAGTTTGGCGCCGGCCTCGCCGCCCAGGACGGCCCGGATTTGGTCCGCCGATTCCGCCGCATTCCTGCCACCGCGGATGGCGGCCATCTCAGCGGTCCGCAGCCCGAATTCTTCGGGGCTCAGCACCGAGGCAGCCACTCTGCCTTGGTAGCCGTCGGCAAGATGGGTGGCTCCGGTGACGGTCATTTCATCCAGGTTGCCTTCGCCCCAGACGATCACCGCCCGTTTCATGCCGAGCCGCATCAGCACCTCGGCCAGGACCGTGGTCAGCTCAAGGGAGAAAACGCCGGTGAGTTGCACATTGGCGCCGGCCGGGTTGGTCATCGGCCCGAGAATGTTGAACAGGGTGCGGATGGCGATTTCGCGCCTGGGACCGATGGCGTATTTCATGGCCCCGTGCAGCAGGGGGGCAAACAGAAAGCCGATTCCCACCTCGCGCACACAGGCGCCCACCTTCTCGGGCGGCATGCTCAGGTTGACCCCGAGGGCCTCCAGCGCATCGGCGCTGCCACAGCGGGAGGACACGGCCCGGTTGCCATGCTTGGCCACTGGAACGCCAGCCGCGGCCACGACAAAACTGGTGGTGGTCGACACGTTGAAGCTGCCGGAGCCGTCGCCGCCGGTGCCAACAATATCCATCAGGACCTCACCGGCCCCGGTGTCGATGCCGGTATCGATGAAGGTCGCCTTTTTCCGCATGACCTTGACCGCGCCGACAATCTCGTCGATACTTTCTCCCTTCATGCGCAGCGCGGTGATGAAGGCGCCGATCTGGGCATCGGAGGCCTCGCCGCTCATGATCTCCTGCATGACATCGACCATCTCTTCTTCGCTCAAGTGGCGCAGGTTGACCACCTTGGCGATCGCCTCACGAATCATGAATTACCTCTTTGTGGGGACCGGGATCATACCGGGGCGCGGAGCAGTTGCTCGTAGTCCGGCCGGAGGAAGTTGTGCAGCAGGATGTTGCCCGCCTTGGTCATGATCGATTCGGGATGGAATTGGACCCCCTCGATCGGCAAGCTGGTGTGCCTGAGCCCCATCAGCTCGCCCTGATCGGTGCGGGCGGTGACTTGAAGGCAGTCGGGCAACGGTTCTTCCACCACCAGGGAGTGATAGCGCATGCCATCGAAAGGGATTGGCAAGCCGGTGAACACCCCGCGGCCGTCATGGTGGATGGGGCTGGTCTTGCCATGCATCAGGCGCTGGGCGCGGATCACCCGGCCGCCAAACGCCTCGCCGATCGACTGGTGCCCCAGGCAGACCCCCAACACCGGGATGCGTCCGGCGAAATGGAGAATTGCGGCCATGGAGATGCCGGCCTCCCTGGGTGTGCCCGGGCCGGGAGAGATGAGCAGTCGCGTCGGGTCGAGGGCCTGGATCGTGTCGATGGTGACGGCGTCGTTGCGGAACACATTGATCTCCGGGGGCTGCCATCCCGAAGGCGCCCCGGGTGGGGCAGTGGCCAGGGTTTGCACGATGTTGTAGGTGAAGGAGTCGTAGTTATCGATGATGACGATCACGGTTCAAAACCCCTTTTCCGCCAATTCCAAGGCCCGGCGCAGTCCCATGGCCTTGTTGATGGTTTCCTCGTATTCTTTTTTGGGATCAGAATCGGCCACGATGCCGGCTCCGGCTTGAATCCACAGGTCATTATTATTAAGGATGAAGGTGCGGATGGTAATGCAGAAATCCATGTTGCCGGAGAAACCGAAGTAGCCGACCGCGCCGGCATAGGGACCGCGCCGGCTGGGCTCAAGTTCATCGATGATCTCCATGGCCCTGATTTTGGGCGCGCCGCTCACTGTCCCGGCCGGAAAACAGGCCGCCATCACGTCGAATTGGTCCCGGCCGGCCCGCAGCTTGCCATGCACCCCGGAAACGATATGCATCACATGACTGTAGCGCTCAATCACCAACAGGTCGCGCACCGTCACCGTGCCGGCTTCCGCCATCCGGCCGACATCGTTGCGGCCGAGGTCGACCAGCATCAGGTGTTCGGCCCGTTCCTTGGGGTCGGCGAGTAATTCCCGCTCTAGTGCCAGGTCTTCTTCCGGGCTGTTGCCCCGTTTTCTGGTGCCGGCAATGGGCCGCAACTCGATGTCACCGTCTTCCAGCCGCACCAGGATTTCCGGCGAGGAACCGATCAGCAGCAGGTCGCCCTGGCGGAGATAAAACAGATAGGGGCTGGGATTGATGTGGCGCAGGGCCCGGTACAGGGCAAAGGGCTTGACTTGCAACTCGGTGTGAAAGCGCTGCGCAAGCACCACTTGGATGATGTCGCCGGCGAGGATGTATTCCTTGGCCTGCTCGACCATGGCGGCAAAGCCGGCCTCGTTCATGTTGGCAATGAAACGATGCGGCTCTGTGGGTTGGTCCTGGGCCACGAACTGCTGGGGAATCGGCTGGGCGAGCTGGGTGATGATCTGACCGATCCGGTGGCAGGCGGCCTCATAGAGGCGCAAGCTGTCGGCGTCGCCCTTTTTCCATACGTTGCAGACCACGGTCAGGGTCTGTTGGATGGCGTCATGGATCAGGACGATCCTTGGGACCATGAAGGAGGAATCCGGCAGATCAAGCGGCGGATGCCGGTCGGGTACCTTCTCCATGAACCGCACCATGTCGTACCCAAGAAAGCCGACGGCGCCGCCGTAAAACCGGGGAAGGCCCGGGGCGTTGCTGACGGTGAACGAAGCGAGCAGGCGCCGCAATTCATCCAGGGGATTGACGTCCGAGCGCTGGTCACTGTCCATGGCCAGTCCGGGATATTCGATGCGCACCGTGCCCCCGTGGCTTGTGAAGATGAGGAGCGGGTCGAGGCCGATAAAGGAATAGCGGCCCCATTTCTCGCCGCCTTCCATGGATTCGAACAAAAAGGCGTGGGGATCGGCGCCGGCTATCTTGGCAAAGATGGTGAGCGGGGTGTCGAGATCGGCGATGATAGTTCGATAGACCGGAACAAGATCAAAGGATTCAATCATTCCGGCAAAGGCGCGCGGTTCGGGAAAATACATGAACACACCCTATGACTTCAGTGGCGGGAAATAACGCTTTGGGATCGGGCATGCGGTCTTGCCGCCAACACCAAAATAACAGTGATCGGGGCTTTCTGGGCATTTGCCGGCGCTGTTCGGCCCTTCCCCTTGGGAGTCTTCGTCCCAAGCAGACCTCATCCGAACGCAATAAAAAAGGCCATGGGAGCACACCGCGCCCATGGCCTTGAAGACTACCAAATGCTAATGAGGACCGCTCCCACCTTAGGCAAGGGGCTGCATCTTGTTGACCCTTTTGCTCAAACGGGAAACCTTACGGGCCGCTGTTTTCTTGTGGATGGATCCCTTGGTGGAGGTCTTGTAAATCACCGG
>WRKE01000309.1 GCA_009778235.1 Pseudomonadota bacterium | reverse complement strand
CGAGGCCGGGGCGAGCCGGTGTCGCTTGACCTGCTGCGGCAGCGGTTGCTGGAGGTGAATGATATGGATTGCCCGGTGACGGCGCAGGCGAAACACAAAAATAAAAAAATTGTTTTCACCTGGCGAGTTAAAGAGTTGCGCTGGTGCGAGCTGTTCAGCCGTCTGGGCAAGAATAAGCTTGACGAGTTGCACTGCCGCATCGACGCCGACACCTGGACCGTCTATTTGAGCGACCGGGTGCGGGTGGCTGATTTTATCATCTGCCCGGACCGGGTCAAAACCAGCCGGCGGCGCATCCCCCTGCCGCTGCTGTGGGCTTCGAGCAAGCGCCTTGATGCCATTGAGCAATACGCTGCTCAGGCTGCACACGATTATGCTTTCCACCTCCGCGAAATCAAGTCACCGGTCCAAGGCACCATTCTCGCCAGCGGCTGGCACGTCCGCTACACTTTGTTCTGATTGCGGCCAGCGCCAAATAGCCACGCGACCGGCAGGAGGGATATCATTTTCTGTTTTTAATGCAAAAAATATTTTTATTTTTTTAATTAAAATTCAATATGTTCCTATCGTGACCTACCGCATTGGCAAGAGGAAATGGTATGAATCGGTTGCCGGTTGCCGGTTGCGCGGCGGAAGCGGGCGGGATATTGTCTGTTGCGGAAAGAAGAGGGGGAAGGCGGGGCGGCGATTGCTTGTCAGCAAGCTGTTTGCCGGGATGGAGCAAGAGGGGGGAAATCCGGGCGGGGCATCGCAATTGGTCCCGCCCGGATTGTCTGAAGCCGCGCAAGAGGGCTACAGGCTGCCGTCCACCGCATCGCGGGGCAGGATGTTTTTCACGTCGTAAATGACCGAGGCAGGCTTGCACATCCGGCGGAGGCGCTCGACGGTCAGTTCGGCGAATTCGCGGTGGGCTACGGCGAGAATGACGGCATCGTAGCGATCGTCGGCCAGGGTGTCCACCATGGCGCATCCATAGAGACGGCTGGCCTCTTCCTGATCGACCCAGGGATCATGAACTTCCACCCTGGCGCCGAAGGTGTTCAGTTCCGCAATGATGTCGATCACCCTGGTGTTTCGCAAATCCGGGCAGTTTTCCTTGAAGGTGAGGCCGAGGACGAGGATATGGGCGTCGGCGACATGGATGCGGCGCTTGAGCATCAGCTTGACCGTTTCTGAGGCGATATAGCGGCCCATATCGTCATTGAGGCGGCGGCCGGCCAGGATCATCTCCGGGTGGTAGCCGACCTCCTGGGCCTTGTGGGTGAGATAGTAGGGGTCGACTCCGATGCAGTGACCGCCCACCAGGCCGGGACGGAAGGGCAGAAAGTTCCACTTGGTGCCAGCCGCCTGCAGCACCTCCATGGTGTTGATGTCCAGCCGGTTGAAGATCAGGGCCAACTCGTTGATCAGGGCGATGTTGACATCGCGCTGGGTGTTCTCGATCACTTTGGCCGCCTCGGCCACCTTGATCGAACTGGCCTTGAAGGTGCCGGCGGTGATGATCAGGCCGTACAGGTTGTCGACAAAATCGGCAATGGCCGGGGTCGAACCCGAGGTGACTTTGACGATGGTCGGCAGACGGTGCTGGTGGTCGCCTGGATTGATCCGTTCCGGGCTGTAGCCGCAGAAGAAGTCGCGGTTGAACGCCAGCCCTGAATCGCGCTCCAGAATGGGCACGCAGACCTCTTCGGTGGCCCCTGGGTAGACTGTCGATTCGTAAATCACCACATCGTCCTTTTTCAGGACCTTGGCCACGATCTTCGAGGCCCCGATCAAGGGGCTGAAATCAGGTCGCTTGTTGTTGTCGATAGGGGTGGGGACCGCGACCACATAGACGGTGCATGGCCGCAGATCTTCGATCAGATTGGTGTAGTGGAGGTTTCCCGCCTGGCGGAGTTCCTCGGTGCTGACCTCACGGGTGACATCGATATGGCGGCGGAGTTCCTCGATCCGGCCGGCCTTGAGATCAAATCCGACGGTCGGAAGTTTTTTGCTGAATTCCACGGCCAGGGGCAGGCCGACGTATCCCAGGCCGATGACCCCGACGCGGGTATTGGGCAATGAAGGCATGCTGTCTCTCCTTGTATCTATAAATGGGTTGGGCTAAAGGATCCAAATCACCCTTGGGTATATGCGCCCTGGAGGAATATTTCGGAGTATAGGCCGCAGATGCGTCAACTGAAAGGGTTTTTTGGGGAAAATCAAGCACCCCTCGTCTTCTCCGGCCAGAGCAGGGTATGGAGTTGGAGCTGCAGGCGCACCGGCAGTTGGTGTTCCAGCAGCAATCCGGCCAGGGTGGCCGGATCGAGCAGGGGACGGACCGGCGAAAACAGGACCGGATGTCTGGCGGCCAACCCTGTCCGGGCGAGCAGCTCTCTCGCCCAATGAAAGTCGGCGGCCGAGCTGAGCACGAACTTGATTTCGTCCCGGCTGCCACGCTCCTGCCGCTGGCGGAGGAGTCCAAAATTATCCGGCAGATGGTGGTCGGCCATGCCGGAATCCGGACATTTGATGTCCATGATGATCCGGACCGCGTCTGGAACCCGGTCGAGCACCAGGCTGCCGTTGGTTTCCAGCAGCACCTCGCGTTCCTGGCGGACCAAGGCCCGCATCAGGGGATACACCGCCGCCTGCAGCAGGGGTTCGCCGCCGGTGATCTCCACCGGCACGTTGGGCACCCGTGCGGCCCAGGCGAGGATCTCATCTTTGGCCATCTCCGTGCCCGGCTCCTGCCAGGTATAGCTGGCATCGCAATAGGCGCAGCGCAGGTTGCAGCCCGACAGACGGACGAACAGACAGGGCAGTCCGGCCCAGGTCGATTCGCCCTGGATAGAATAAAACAGTTCCGAGACCTGTAGCCGTTCAGTCACCGTAGTAAACCACCCCACTGGATTCGGTTTCCCGTACCTCGACGCTATACAGCCGGTAGCGATCGGTGCGCAGGGGTTGGTCGAGTTCGCCAAAGAGGTACATGGCGATGTGTTCGGACGAGGGATTGATCTGGTGGAAGGCCGGGTGCTGGTTGAGGTCGCGGTGATCGAGCTCGTCGACCACCGTGTTGACCACCTGCTTCAACTGCTTGAAATCAATGCCCATGCCGAGGTGATCAAGTGTCACAGCCCGCACGGTCACCTTGATCTGCCAGTTGTGGCCATGGGGATTTTCACAGTTGCCCGGATAGGCCCGCAGATGGTGGCCACCGGAAAAATGGGTGAGGATGAAAACGTCCATCGTTCTTCCTTGTGCTTGATTGGGTTTTGTTTATTCTTTTTCGGTTGTCCAAAGGATGGCAAAATGCGGGTTGCGCATTCTCGCCCAAATGGTAAACAGTTTTTTGTACTGTCGGAAGCCCGGAGGCGGACAAGCCACTGTAGCAGGAACGAGACCGTCTTGCCAGTCCGTTGTCAACCCATCCATGGTGAAGAGCCGTGTCGGAACCGCACCTTCTTTGCAAGCCCGTGACCGCTGATACCCTGTTCAACGGTCAACTGATCTGTCGCCAGCCCCGTGACGGTTACCGATTTTCGGTGGATGCGGTTCTGGCCGCCCATTTCGTGCATCCCGGGTCGGGCTGGCGGGTGCTTGATCTCGGCTGCGGTTGCGGCGTTATCGGCTTGATCCTGTGTTTCCGCTATCCGGATATCGTGGTTGCTGGTCTGGAAGTGCAGGAAGAACTGGCCGATCTGGCCGAGGCCAACGGCTTAAGCAACGGGATCGGCAACCGTTTCTCGGTACTGCGCGGCGATGTCCGGGCCATTGCCGCATCAGTGCCGCCGGAGTCCGTTGATCTGGTGGTGTGTAATCCTCCCTACGGCGGCAGAAAAACAGGCCGGCTGAACCAGGACCGCCAGGCGGCCAGCGCCCGCCATGAGGTACGGGGCGGGATCGAGGATTTTGTCCGGGCAGCGGCATTTGCGGTCAAAAACCGGGGGCGGGTGGTGTTTGTCTACCCGGCCCGGCGCTGCAACGCCCTGTTTGCCGCCTTGCAGGCCCATCGGCTGACGCCCAAACGGCTGCTGCCCGTCTATTCTTCGGCCGAAGCAACGCAGGCCTGCCTGGTCCTGGTCGAGGCGCGGAAAAACGGCGGCGAGCAGATTGACATCCTGGCGCCGTTTTTCATTTACCAGCATGACGGCGAATACAGCCCGGCCATGCGTGCCCTCTACGAGGTCTCTCCGTGCTTGCCAAGGTAATCGGTTGCTCGGTGACCGGGGTCGAGGGACTGTTGGTCCAGGTGGAGGTGGACCTGGCCCAGGGGCTTCCCTCCTTTTCCACAGTGGGGCTGGCCGAGGGAGCGGTGCGCGAGGCCAAGGACCGGGTCCGGGCGGCGATCAAAAACGCCGGCTACAGTTTTCCCCAACATCGCATCACGGTCAACCTGGCGCCGGCGGCGGTTAAGAAGGAAGGCACCGGCTATGATTTGCCCATGGCCTTGGGGATCCTGGCGGCGGCAGGCCTGGTGGACAGCAGCCAGCTCGAACGGACCGCCATGGTCGGCGAGCTTTCCCTGGACGGATCAATACGGCCGGTGCCGGGCGTCTTGCCCATGGCCCTGGCGGCCTGCCGGGAGGGGATGGATCGTTTCCTGGTGCCGGCGGGCAATAGTGCCGAGGCGGCCATTGTCCAGGGGATCGAGGTCTACCCGATCGAACGGCTCGACCAGGCGGTGGAGTTTCTGGTCGGCCGGATTACCCTGGCGCCGGAGGTGCTTGATCCGGCCAAACTCTTTGCCCGCGATCGTGACCGCTATTCGGTTGATTTCGCTGATATCAAGGGACAGGAGTATGCCAAGCGGGCCATGGAAATCGCTGCGGCTGGCGGCCACAATGTGCTGCTGACCGGGGTGCCTGGAACCGGCAAGACCATGATGGCCCGCCGGTTGGCTACCATCCTGCCGGATTTGACCTTGGAGGAGGCCATCGAGACCACCAAGGTCTTTTCCTCGGCCGGCCTGTTGGCCGAACGGGAGTCGCTGTTGGTGACCCGTCCCTTCCGCGCTCCGCATCACACCGTGTCAGATGCCGGCCTGATCGGCGGCGGTCAGGTGCCGCGTCCCGGTGAGGTTTCGCTGGCCCACAACGGCGTGCTCTTTCTCGACGAGTTGCCGGAATTCAAGAAACATGTGCTGGAGGTGTTGCGCCAGCCCCTGGAGGACGGCACAGTGGTCATCGCCCGGGCTTCGTCCAGCCTCCGGTTTCCGGCCCGGTTCATGATGGTGGCGGCCATGAATCCGTGTCCATGCGGTTTCCTGGGTGATCGTCTTAAGTCCTGCACATGCACGCCGCCGCAGGTGCAACGCTACCGCAGCCGCCTGTCCGGGCCGCTGCTGGACCGCATCGACATGCATGTCGAGGTGCCGCCGGTTGCGGTCCAGGATATGCTCAGCCAGCCCGAAGGGGAGACTTCGGCCCAAATCCGGGAGCGGGTCAACCGGGCCCGGAGCCGCCAGCGCCAGCGGTTTGCCAAGATGGCCGACATTCATTGCAACGCCCAGATGAGCGCCAGGGAAGTCAAAAAATTCTGCCGCCTTGATCCCGCCTCGGCCGATCTGCTCGGCCAATCGATCACCCGGCTCGGCCTTTCCGCCCGGGCCTACCACCGCATTCTCAAAATTGCCCTGACCATCGCCGATCTCGCTGGCGCAGCACAGCCATCCCAAAGCCATGTGGCCGAGGCGGTTCAATACCGCCGCCTCCAGTTCGACGTCTAATACCATTTCCTCTTGCCAATGCAGCAAGTCATGATAGGAACATGTTGAATTTTAATGAAAAAAATAAAAATATTTTTTTCATTAAAAATAGAAAATGATATAAGGACCAAGCCGAAGAGGGTGCGGCACCCTTAAGCGTTGAGCGTTGCCCTGATTTTTTCCGCCAGTTTCACGGTGGAAAAGGGCTTTTGGATGAATTGGAGATCTTCGTCCAGCACACCGTGGGGGGCGATGACATCGGCGGTATAGCCCGACATAAAGATAACGCGGAGATTCGGGAAGATGGCGGTAAGGTGGTCGGCCAGTTCTTTGCCGTTCATACCCGGCATGATGACATCGGTGAGGAGAAGATCGACCCGGCCGGGATGCTGTTCGATCAGTGCCAGTGCCTCCTCGGGCGACGAGGCGGTCAGGGGTTTGTACCCTAGGGTTTTCAGCATGGTTTGTCCCAGTGCCAGCAAGCTCGGATCGTCTTCGACCACCAGGATGGTCTCCCCTTGGCCCGAGGCGAGCTTTGGTTCGCTTTGTTTTCTGAGGGTGGCGCTGGCAACGGAAACGGGCAGATAGATGAAAAAGGTCGTGCCTTGGGCTGGCTTGCTCTCGACCTCGATGATGCCGGCGTTCTGCTGGACAATGCCGTAGACAGTGGCCAACCCGAGTCCGGTGCCGAACAGGTCCTTGGTGGTGAAGAACGGTTCGTAGATCTTGTCCAGCAGTTCCGGCGCAATGCCGCAGCCGTTGTCGGCGACCGTGAGCACGATGTAGTCGCCCGGCTCGGCCCCGTGATGTCCGGCGCAAAAGTCCTTGTCAAGCATGGCGCGGCCGGTGCGGATGGTGATGGTGCCATTATTCTCGATGGCGTCGCGGGCATTGACGCAGAGATTGGTCAGAATCTGGTCGATCTGGGCGGGGTCCATCTTAATCGGCGGCAGGTCAGGATCGGGTACCCAGATCAATTCGATGTCTTCGCCGATCAACCGGTGCAGCATGGTCAGGATGCTGTTCACGGCCCGGTTGAGGTCAATGGTTTGGGGGGCGATGTGCTGCTTGCGGGAATAGGCTAAAAGCTGGCGGACAATGCCGACGGAGCGCTGGGCTGCCTCATGGATTTTTTTCAGATCGTCGTGGAGCATCTGGTTGGGATCGGTTTTTTCCAACGCCATTTCGGCATAACCGATGATCACCGCCAGGATGTTGTTGAAATCATGGGCCACTCCGCCGGTGAGCCGGCCGATCGATTCCATCTTTTGCGCCTGATGATATTGCGCTTCCAGCTTGAGCTGGGTGGTGATGTCGCGTTTGATCGCCACGAAATTGACAATCAGGCCCCGCTGGTCGAACACCGGTGAGATGGAGGCCTCCTCGGTGTAAAGGGAGCCGTCTTTTTTCCGGTTGGCCAGGCGGCCGCTCCAGACGTGTCCCGAAGTGATGGTCTGCCATAGATTGTCGT
The DNA here is from genome assembly GCA_009778235.1 of Pseudomonadota bacterium. Lineage (GTDB taxonomy): Bacteria > Desulfobacterota > Desulfobulbia > Desulfobulbales > Desulfobulbaceae > Desulfobulbus. The sequence goes on along the minus strand of WRKE01000309.1, from coordinate 12,827 downwards.
AAAAGGCCTGGTCGTGCTCGCCGCTCTTGAGGATGCTCGGGTTATGCTGAATGACCTCATCGATGGTGTACCCGGTGACCCGGGTAAAGGCCGGGTTGGTATATTGAATCCTGCCGTCCGCATCGGTGATGACGATGATGTCGCCGGTCTGTTCGATCGCCACTCTGAGCAGCTCCAAGTCGGCATCGGTCTGCTTGCGCTGGCTGATGTCGCGGATGATGGAGATGATGTGGGGTTCGCCGTTTAGGACCAGGGCCCGCGCCGATAGCAGACCGGTCGCGAAGGTGCCGTCCTTGCGGCGGAGCACAGCCTCGAGATTGTCGCAACGCCCCTGGGTGCGCAGGGATGTAAGCAAGCGCTGCCGGTCGGCTGGATCGTGCCAGATGTTCAGTTCCAGTGAGGTCTTGCCGATAGCTTCCTCGCGGGTGAAACCGATGAGGTCGGTGAACCCCTGGTTGATTTCCACATACATGCCATCTTCCATCCGGTTGATGATGACGGCATTCGAACTCTGGTTAAAGGCCTGGGCGAATGTCTCCCGGCTTTCCCGCAACTCCTGTTCGATACGCTTGCGCTCGCTGATGTCGCAGAAGATGGCCTGGAAGGAGCCATCCTCAATTATCTTGCTGCGCATTTCAACGGAAATCAGTGAACCGTCCGGCCGGAGCAGGCTGCGTTCGCTCACCATGGTCTGGCCCTGTTGCATCAGATCGAAGCGGAATGGAGCCTTTTCCATGCTTTCCTGGATAAAGGCCAGCTCGCTTACGTGTTTGCCGATGATGGCATCGCGCTTCTCGCCCAGCATGGCGCACATCGTGCTGTTGATTTCAATGATTATGCCTTGGCCGGTTGCCAGCATGATGCCGTTGACGGCCAGTTCGATCAGGCCCCGGCACTGTTCCTTACCGGCCTGGACCGCTATCTTTGCCTGTTTCAGGGTAGTGATGTCGATGGCGGTGAAGGTGATGCCGGCGTCCGGGTTGTCGGCGTCGACCAGGGCCGAACTCAGGAACACATCAAAGACCGGGCCGTCTTTTCGTTGCCATCTGGTTGCGATCATGGCCGTGCCGGGTTGGCTGATCTGGCGGTCGATGCCGGCCATGACCGCCTGGTACTCGTCGTCGCTGGTATAAAGAATCCGGGAATTGAAGCCGACCAGTTCTTTGGCTTGGTAGCCGGTCATGGAACACAGTTGGGTGTTCACCGCCAAAATGACTCGATTGCGGGCAACGCCCATCCCGGCGGGAGCGGCCTGAAAGGCATTGGTCAGAAACTGTGCATTGTCCCGCAGGAGATTTCGTTTTTGTTTGTAACGGCGGTTGAACTCTCTACAGGAGACGAAGAAAAGGAACAAGGCGGCGATGGCGACAAACAACCATAATATCTTGACGGTCTGGCTGTAGGGAAGGGTGCCGCTGGTGTTGATCAGGGCATATGCGGCGTGATCCGAGAACCCAATCAACAGCGCGGCAACAACGAGAGAGATGAATGCCACTCTGGCGATTTTATTGGCAATGGACAAAAGACGCATGACATTCTTTGGTGAAGAAAGGTGCACAGGAACAGTGCGGCTGGAATCAATTCTCACTCCTTATTTTTATACTCGAGGCAAGGGTATAAGTATAGGGTTACAAGGATAAAAGTATAGATTTTCAGCTATAAGCGTGCAAGGTGTCGTATTTTTCTGTGTATTCCACCGGTTATCGGTCTTGACCGTGGCAGGAGAAAGGCAACGATGATCGATTGATCTGTCCGTGCGGTGGCGGTTCATCGCCGGCCGCAAGCCTGGACAGAACACATGCGCCGGGAAAGGACCAGGTCGCCACGCCTGTCCAACGCCTCATACCATTTTCTTTTGCCAATGCAGCTTGTCATGTTGTTAACAATCTGAATTTTAACAAAAAGATAAATATATTCTTTGTGAAAAAATATAAAATAGTATCAGTCATCCGCATGCAGGATGACCGCAAAACCGTTGAAGATTGCCCACACCTGTTCACCGACAGCAAAGCCGGCGTTCTCGCTTTCGTTGGTGGAGATGAGGGCGCACAGCTCGGTGTGGGTATCGAGGCGGACCACGCACTCCGAATTCACCGTGCCTCGGTTGATGCGTGCGATTTCCCCCTGCAGGCGGTTGTCGGCACTGCAGCCGCTGAGGGTGCGCCCGCGCTGCAGCATGATCCAGGGCGCCTTGACCTCGGCGGTGATCAGTTGCCCTAACCGCAATCCCAGTCGGTTCAGACTCTCGATGGTGATGATCGAGGTCACCTGGTGGCCATCGAGATTGATCAGGGTGATCCGGGCTTGGACGTCGCCCCGCTCGATGGCGATGATCTTGCCGAAAAAGGAGTTTCTGGCGCTGGTCTTCCGTGACGATTCCCTTTTGATGAACTGCTGCGTGGCCTGAAGCAGCTCTTCCTCGGAAAACGAGGCATGGACCGCGGTCTGGCTGGGCGCAAGGCCCAATAATTTCTGCACGGCCGGCAAGGGCATGTTGCCACGCATCAGTTCCACTGCACGCGCCCGCCGGATCATCTCTGGACCTCCCAGGTTCTTGGCAAAGCCGCATGATTCGGCGCGTTCGTAGAATTTACGGCGGACAAAGGCCGGGTCCACGGCAAAGCCATTGGTCAATATCCGGCGGAATTCGGGGTCGAGCAGGGCGGTCTCGATTTCCCGGCCCAGCGGTTCGGCGATGACGATGGTGCGTGCGTCGGGCTCCTCGGTTTCGCAGGCGCGGATGCAGACGGTCTGACCGTTGATGTCGGCAAAGGGATTGAGCTGAAGGATTTCGTTGAGTTTGGCGCCGGTATAGCGGATCAGGAGAAAAATCAGCAGGATGCGGCGTCGGGACAGACGGATGTCTCGCCGTGGGGTGCCGTCGGTCCAGTTCCGGAAGGATCGTTCCAGCCGGGCGAGCTGGACAGTGTCGAGACACGGTCCATCCTCGGACAAAGGAAGTTGGGTGGCCTGTACAGGGTCGTTTGCCGCCGGATCAAAGGCAGCGTCAATGGCAAGCTTGGTCATTGAGCAAGCTCCGAGAAAGGGTGCCATGCGGGCTGGTTCCAGGTCCGCTTTGCCATCGGTCGGAGAAGGCGGCTCTGGAAGGGTTCATGCTGTTGTCGACAGTAGTTTGGTCGCCGCTGTCTGGACCGTTATACTAACCTCTATCAAAATTTTGGGGTCCATTTTTTTCAACCTGCTTCGGCCCAATCGCCATTTTTGCTGCCAAAACCACCAAAGGGGCCATGAAGCCATTCGGATCGGCGCGAATACAAAAAAATAACCGCAGGTGTATCAAACCGACTGAAGCTGCAAGCCGTTGTCCGGTCTGCGGGCGGGTCAGGATCAGTAAAAGCGGAAAAAATGGTGCACCGGGCCGTGACCATGGCCGATGGCATAGGAAGCCCCGGCCCTGAGGGCGCCGGAGATATATTCCTTGGCCGAGCGGACCGCCTGCTCGATGGGCTCTCCCTTGGCGATAAACGAGGCGATGGCTGAAGAGAGGGTGCAGCCGGTGCCGTGGTTGTTGCGGGTGACAATCCGTTCACCCGGCAGGATCACCATGCGACGCTCGGCAGCCAGATAAAGGCAGTCGTCGCTGTTGCCGTTTTCGAGATGGCCGCCTTTGATCAACACGTTGGCGCACCCTAGTCCAGCCAGTTCGACCGCTGCCTGGGCGATATCCTCAGCTTCAGCCAGCTCGCGGCCCAGCAGGATTGAGGCCTCTGGCAGGTTGGGAGTAAGCAGGTGGGCCATGGGGATGAGGTGGTACTTGAGGGCGTCGACCGCCTCGTCCCGCAGCAGTTTGTCGCCGCTTTGGGCGACCATGACTGGATCAAGCACGATGAAGTCAGGTTTAAATTTCTGCAAACAAGCCGCGACCGAACAAATCAAGTCAGCAGAAAAGAGCATGCCGATTTTGATCGCGTCCACCCCGATGTCGGTCAAGACCGCTTCCAGTTGGGCGGCAACAAACTCGACCGGGACCGCATGGATACCGGTGACGCCAAGGGTATTCTGCGCGGTGAGCGCGGTGATGACGCTCATGCCGTAACAGCCGTTGGCAGCGATGGTTTTCAGGTCCGCTTGGATGCCGGCTCCGCCGCCGCTGTCTGATCCGGCGATGGTCAAAACCCGATGATATGTTTTCATCACGCTCCGTGATTTTTGTATTCTTTTGTAATTTGAATGGTCACCTTGTGCTCTAGCCAAGGGCGGAGACGTCATTCATCCCGGCGTGATCCGGCAGCAAACCTCCAGCTCGTCCGGTTGCAGGGAGTAAAGGGCGTCGAGCAGGTGAATGGCAAAGGTGCCGGGCCCGGTGGCCTTGGCGCCGGCAATCTCTCCGGCGACGCCTAAATAGGCCAAGGCCGTGGCTGCGGCGGTGAGCGGGTCATGATCCACGCTCAAAAAGGCGCCAACTAGGGCGGAGGCCGAGCAGCCAATGCCGGTGACATAGGGCATGAGTTGATGGCCGCCCTCGATCATCAAAGTCCGGCGGCCATCGGTCACCAGATCGGTAGCACCGGTGATGGCCAGGGTAGTCCCCAATTCGCGGGCCAGCCGGCACGCCTGTTCGGCGGCATCGGCGACTGTATGGGTCGCATCGACCCCCTTGGTCACCCCGTCCTGCCCGGCCAGCGATAGGATTTCCGAGGCATTGCCGCGAACGACGCTCACCCAGGTCTGGAACAAGATTGCCTTGGCTCCATTGGTGCGCAGGGCGGTGGCCCCCGCACCCACTGGATCGAGCACGATTGGTTTGCCCAGGGTGGAAGCCCGGCGTCCGGCCTTGATCATCGTGATCAGCCAGTCATCGGTGAGGGTGCCGATGTTGAGCACCAGAGCACCGGCCAGATCGACCATCTCCTCGACCTCGTTCTCGGCATGGGCCATCACCGGCGAGGCACCGCAGGCCAGGAGCACGTTGGCGCTGGTGGCCATGGCCACGAAGTTGGTGATACTGTGGACCAGAGGTTTACTGCTCCGTATTTTTTTCAGGTTTTCTGCGGCTTTCCCGGCAAGTGCGGACATGGACGACCTCGGTTGCTAACAAGACGAATCAAGCCAGTGCCAAAAGGGAGAACCGGCGCGGCGCCGGCCCGTGGCATCAATATTTTGTTTTGGAGGAAAGGCCGGGTTGTCCCGTTTGTCGCCTTGAAGAAAATTTGTCTATAGAGGATGCGACTGCGGGTGTCAAGGCGAAGATGGTGCCGAGCCGGGGGGTGGCGGTGGTCGCCAATCCTTCACCAGTCGAGGATGACGCGGGAAGCTGTGGGGATATGGGCCGGAAAAATTGAGGGTTTGCCGGTGGGCACGATCCCGAGAAAGTGCAGGTTATGGGCGCAGGCAGCCCGATAATCGGCCATGGCATCACCGATGAACAGGCAATGGTCAGGGGAGAAGGTATGGTGGGCAAGGATGTCGGCGATGATGGTCGGTTTGGCCCGGGGTGAACCATGGACTTCGGTGAAAAAGGGGGAGAGGGCCTTGCGGGTGACGATCAGCCGCATCTCGTCTTCAGGTGTGCCGGAAACAATGAAAGTCGGGATCTTGTCCTGTTTGAGCCGCTCCAAGGTCGTGCGGGCCCCGGCGATCAGGGGGGCGGCCACCACCTCCTCCAGAACCAGGTCGGAAAAGGTGCGGCCGGCCTGTTCAAGTTCCGCTGCGCTCAAGGATTGCCCGGCCAGGACGGTAAAGCAGTGGCGAAGTTTCTGTTGCCGGGGCAGGCCGCCGTTGTCCAGATGATAGCGGACCACCGCCTCCTGAACCTCGGCACGAAAAGAGGCGAACAAGGTGGCAAAGGCGCGGACCTTGACCTGGGTGGAATCGGCGATCACCCCGTCAAAATCAAAAAAAACCGCCTGCCAGGAAGAAGAATCAGGACGCATGATCGTTACCCGAAAAAAAGAGGGACAGGCAATCGACCGCCGAAGAATGGCCGCTTCCTTGCCGCGCATTGCACAACATCTCTTTCGTTGTGCGGCAACATGGTGTTTGCTCCGACTGAGGGTTGATATACAATTCCCCTTGCCCAGTTTGTTGGTCAGGGTGCTGGGGCGGCTCTCCGGCAATGGCCTGAAACCGACCGGTTAGAATTCGATCCCCTTCTGCGCCTTGATGCCGCTTTCCAGGGGATGTTTGATGACCTGCATCTCGGTGACCAGGTCGGCCGTCGCCAGCAGTTGCTCCGGCGCATATCGGCCGGTCACCACCACATGCTGCCCTGCGGGACGACCATTCAAAAATTCCAGGCAGGGCTCGCAGGCCAGCATCTGGTAATGGAGCAGGTAGGTGAATTCGTCGAGCACCACGGTATGATAGACCCCGGAGGCGATCATACGGCGGGCGAAATCCCAAGCCTCGCGGGCCAGACGGGCGTCTTCCTCGATATTGTCCGATTTCCAGGTAAATCCCTTGCCCATCACATGGAAATCGATCAATCCCTCAAACCGCTTGACCGCATCGATCTCGCCGTAGTGCCAGCCGCCCTTGATGAACTGAATGAAGCACACCTTAAGCCCATGTCCGGCCGTCCGCATGGCCATGCCGAGGGCGGCGGTGGTCTTGCCCTTGCCGTTGCCGGTGAACACGATCAACAATCCTTTGGACATCAGGTCTCCTTATTCCGTACTTGAGCAAGACATCGCCGACAGCCCTATTATGGGTTGCTCAAGAAAACTGATATCATCTTCTATTTTTAATGCAAAAAATATTTTTATTTTTTCATTAAAATTCAACATGTTCCTATCGTGACCTACTGCATTGGCAAAAGGAAATGGTATGAGACGATGAGAGCGAAGCTGAGAAGATAGCACAATGTCCGAGTCTCCATTGGTGTGGATATTCGGCACCTGCCTCTGATTACGGAACAAGCTCGATCGGGTTGGAAATAGTTTGCGAGGGCATCTGCTCGAACGGTTTTTCGCAGAACCTCATTTTGAAGACGTACTTCCCCGGGGAGAGATAGGCCGGCATCAAGGCGGTCAGCGCGCGGGAGGCCTTGCGGTCGCCGATTCGGAGGCAATCGTTTTCATCGGCATGGTCGAGGCGGATACCGCTGACCGGATTGGTGAGGTCGTCGGCGTGAAAGATCTGGATAAGCGGCTGGACGCCAAAGTCGAAATCGCTCAGGCTGGACAAGGCCAGTTTGACCTTCTCGTTGGGATGATAGCGGTCAAACTCGGTGGAAAGATAGAGGTGGCGGTTATAATCCGGTTCTTGGGAGCGGGTACCGGAAGTGGCTGCTTCCCAGAAGCGGGGCTTGCCGGCGTCGAGATGCACGACCTTGCCGCCGTAATGGCCGACCCCGCCGCAATTCTTGGCCTTGATCGTTTGCCAGAGCCGCTTGCCGTTTATCCCCGGCAGCCAGAAGTCGAGGGCAATGCCGTCCTGGTGGGTGCTGGTGCGGGCGACATTGTTGCCCTTTTCGCGAATCTGCTGGTTGTATTCCGGGCTGCGGTAGGCGGATTCGATATTGATGACCTTGCCGGGGGCCAGCCGGTCAACGAAATAACTGAGCATGAACAGCAGGCGAGAGGAAATGTGCTCGCCCTTTTCCTTGGTGGGAAAATCAAAGACCCAGTCCACCTTGGTGAAGGCCTCTTGGTTGAACGAGCCGTCCTTGTTGAGCAGGTTGACTTGGGCCTCGCGGTTGTTGCGCAGATTTTTCAGATGCAGGGAGCCACTGCCCATGAAAAAGAAGCGGTTCGGCTGCTGGGCGGCATGCAGGGAACCGGCGAGCAACAGAGCACAGTACCCCATAATGCATGCGGATTTGAGAAAGCGGGAGAAGATGGGCATGGCGCTTCGCTGGTTTTTTGTGTTTGTGGGCAATAAACAGGATAAGGGCTGGTTGGCTTCGGTGCCTATTCGGGTAGATGTTCGACCACTATATTTCTGGCGCGGAGGGCCGCGACCAGGTCGTCGCGGCTTTGCAGTCTGCTCTTGATTTGCAGTTGCAGCCATAAGCGCCACTCATTCCGCCGCGACGCACCCGGTGCGTCGGGTTCCAGGGGCGGACTGTTCTCAAGTTGTACCCTGGCTTGTTGGATTTCTCCATTCAGTTGGTCATACTGTTCCCGAAACGCCGCCAAATCGCTGATGACGGCGTAGTCAACGGTGAGGCTGGGATTGTTTGTTTGTGCCATGTTTGCCCCGGTTTTGTTGACCAATTGTTTCAATGCTATGAAAAGTAGGGCATGGGGAGAAAAAAAGCAACTGGCAAGGTGGATGAGCCGCTGTTTACGCGGGTATTTCTCTCAATTATTGCCAACCGATTTCCAACAGAAATTCAAAGGATTATTCCACCTGCCGGCACCTGCTCTCCACCTCCTGCCATTTTTGCAGCAGCCGTTGTTCAGAGACCGGCTGGGCCGTCCCCAGTTCCGGGGCAAAAAGCGAAACCTTAAATTCCGCCAGTAACTCGCGATATGCCTCCTGGCTGGCCAGGCAGGCCGGGGAGGGATTGCTGAATCGGGCCATCTGGGCCAACCTGGATTCGGGCCCCCGCAGCCGTTCAGCCTTTTTGTCATCCTTTGCCGGCGCATGCTCCGCCCGTTCGACCCGGAGGGCCAGGGCCTGAAGGTAACGGAGTTTATGGCGCAGACACCCGGCGTGCCATCTTCGGAGAAAGTCGGCTGGCACGATCTGTTCCAGAGAGGCCAGATAGTCATCGTGCCGCGCTTGCTGATAATTTTTGGCCGCTTGGGCCCTGGTACGAAAGGCATTGATCCGAATGCTCACCGCCCGCCGTTGCTGCAGAATCTCGATCACCTGGGCGAGCAGCGCGGCCGCGGTGCGGAGCAACCCCTGTTCGCTGACCCGGCGCACGGTCTCGGCAAAATGGGCACAGGTGGGCACGTCGCCGGTGGCGGTGGCAAAGAGGTGATCAAGCAGGAAGGCATCAAGATTGGCCCGCAGTTCGGTGGATGAACCGGTGCAACCCAGGCTGAGCCACGAGGCGGAATGGTTGATGATTGCCTCCTTGCACAGCTTGCGAAGGGCGGTCATTTCCTTGGCAAAATGGCGGGTGTAGAGGGCGTTCATGCCCAAAGTGTTCTGTCGCTTGGCCCGGGATGCGTCGTCCAGATAGTTAAGGCTCACGGTTTGGCGCTGGGGATCGGGAGACAGGGCTGCGAACACCAGCCCGGCGGTCCGGCCATCCGGATCGGTCAGGGTCAGTTGGCGGGGAAACGAGTCGAGATCGTCCTCGGTGATCTCCCGCACTGGCGGCAAGGATGATGAGGCGGCGGTCCCGCGGTGAGGCGCTTCGACCCGGCAATTCTCTTGCAGCCCGGTAAACGATCGTCCGAAGGCCAGGGTTTTCCCCTGATCGTCAAGCACCAGAAACCGCATCTTAAGATGAGGGGGCAGGGTGTCGGCCTGCCAGTCTCCGCGCTGCGCGACTACCTGATAGATCCGCAAAATAGCCCGTTCCAGCTCCTGATAGAGGGAGCCTCTGTACAGGGACAAGCCATCCATGATCCGGTCGACCGCGTCGGGCAGGGGCACCAGTCGGCGGCGGATCTGTTTGGGCAGACGGCGGCATAAGAACAACAACTTTTCCGGCAACAAACCGGGCACCAGCCACTCGAAGACCTGGGGATTGAGGTGGGGCAGGAGCTGGCTGGGCAGGCGGACCGTGACCCCATCCGCTTCGTCGCCGGGGGCAAAGAGATAGCTCAGCTCCAGTTCTAATTCGCCGGCCCGAAGCGTGGCCGGGAACCGGTACAACTCCTCGGTATCGGGCACGGCCAGGCAGATATCCTCCTCGGCCATGCGCAAAAACGAGTCGTTTTTCTTGTTCCGCAGCAGGCGGTTCAAGGTAAAGCGGTCATACACCTTGCCCAGGCGGGCGTCATAGAATTGATAGAGGACCTCTGGATCGACCACGATGCCGCGGCGGCGGAACCGCTCCTCCATCTCCTCGAACCGGGCAATCAGCGCCGTGTTGTGCTCAAGGAAGGGATACCTGCCACCCAACTGGTTGTCGACTAAGGCGGTGCGGATGAAGATATCCCGGGCCTCCTGCATGGTTTTGTCGTTGATGCGGCCGTATTCGACCTTGCGGCCGGCCACGATCGCTAGACCGAACAGGCTGACCCGCTCCAGGGCGAGCACTTTGCCGCTGCGCTTTTCCCAGTGCGGCTCGGACCAGGATCGTTTGCACAGCGGGCCGCCCAGCCGTTCCAGCCAGTCGGCTTGAATGGCGGCCACGGTACGGGCAAACAACTGGCTGGTCTCGACAAACTCGGCCGCCACCGCCCATTGCGGCCCCTTATGGTAGAGGCCTGAGCCAGGAAATAAAACAACCTCACGGTTGCCGGCGGCCAGGTAGGTGTTTTTTTCTTTTTTCAGGCAGATGTTGCGCAAAAAACCGCTGACCAGGGCCATGTGGATGGCATCGTAGCCGGCAGGCTGGTCAGCCTGGTTGGCTTTCAATCTTTTCTGCGTCTGGAGTAGCCGGTTGATCTGTTCATGCACGTCCATCCACTCGCGCATCCGTTGCCAGGAGAGAAAATTGCTCTTGCAGAAGCGGGCGAGTCGCGATTTCGACGGGGGCTCGCCGTTGGGGACAAAAAATGCGTTCCAGATGTTGAGCAGGGTCAGAAAATCCGAACTCTTGTCGACAAACTGACGGTGGGCCTCATCGGCCTTGAATTCCTTGTCCGGCGGGCGCAGGCGCGGATCCTGGATCGAAAGCGCCGCGGCCAGGATGGTGATTTCGCGGCTGGCGTTCAAGGCCATGGATTCGATGATGATCCGTGAAATGCGGGGATCAAGCGGCAGGCCGGCCATCAGGCGGCCGTTGGCGGTCAGGTGGTTTTCGGAAGTAGTGGCGCCGAGTTCCCTGAGCAGCCGAAAACCTTCGCGGATGGCCGCCTCAGGTGGCGGGTTGAGGAAAGGAAAACGGGCCGGATCGCCCAGTTTCAGGTCAATCATCTGCAGGATGACTTCCGCCAGGTTGGCCCGCCGGATTTCCGGCAGGGTAAAGAGGTCGCGGCTTAAGAAATCCTCCTCGCTGTACAGGCGGATGCAGGTGCCTGGCCCGGTCCGGCCGCATCTTCCACGCCGCTGTTCGCAACTGGCCTGGGAGATGCGGCCCACCTTGAGGCTGGTGGTGCCGGTCCGGGGATTGTAGCGGGAGATCCTGGCCAGACCGGTATCGACCACGAAACCGATGCCCGGAACCGTGAGAGAGGTTTCGGCCACGTTGGTGGCGACAATGATCTTGCGTCGAGCAGCGGGATGGAAAACCCGACGCTGATCGGAGGCGGGCAGGCGGCCAAACAATGGCAGCAGCAGATGGCTGTCGGCCAGATGGTGCAGGCCGTCGAGGGTATCGGCGATGTCGCGCTCGGTGGGCATGAACACCAAAATGTCGCCCCCGAGCGGCTGTTGGGCGAGTTCTTCGACCGCGGCGATGGCTTGATCGACGTAGGATTGATCGGGTTCGTCCTCGTCGGCCGCATCAAAGTAGAGGGTGGTGATCGGGTAGCTGCGGCCCGAGACCGAGATGACCGGCGCCTGGTCGAAATGGCTGCTGAAGCGCTCGACATCGATGGTGGCCGAGCTGATGACCAGGTGGAGATCGGGCCGGATTGGCAGCAGGTTTTTGAGGTAGCCGAGCAAAAAGTCGATATTGAGGCTGCGCTCGTGGGCCTCGTCGACAATCAAGGTGTCGTAGTGGTGCAGGTGAGGGTCTTGGCGGGTTTCGGCCAGCAGCACCCCATCGGTCATGAATTTGATCAGGGTCGACTCGGTGGTGCGGTCGTGAAAGCGGATCTTGACCCCGACCTTTTCCGGGGCTTTAACCTCTTGGGCCACCCGGTCGGCCACGGACAGGGCGGCGATGCGGCGCGGCTGGGTGCAGCCGATCATACCGGTTGCGCCCCGGCCCGCCTCGATGCACATCTTGGGCAGTTGGGTGGTTTTGCCGCTGCCGGTGTCGCCGACCACTATCAGCACCCGGTGTTGGCGGATGGCGGTAACCAGGGCTTCTTTTTGTTCGCTGATCGGCAGTTCGGGGGGATAAGAAAGCTGCATGAACTATATGGGAATTTTCTTGAGGATGCCGCAACGTTCAGGGTACAATCATAAATCCGCCGTTGGTTCAGGCCTCTATACTTGAATTTTGCGGCCAACACATCCGAAAACATCCATCGCATGCGAGGGCACATGAAAGCGATCAGAAAGGCCGTCATTCCGGTGGCGGGATTGGGGACGCGATTTTTGCCGGCCACCAAGTCCATCCCCAAGGAAATGCTCACCATTGTTGACCGGCCCACCATCCAGTACATCGTCGAGGAGGCGGTGGCCTCGGGCATCGAGGAGATCATCCTGGTCACCAGCGCCGGCAAGTCGGCCATTGAAAACCATTTCGATTACGATTTCCAACTGGATACCGTACTGCGCGACCGCAACAAGGTCCAGATGCGGGAGGAGTTGACCAACATCTCCAACCTGATCGACATCATCTCGGTGCGGCAGAAGGAGCCGCTCGGCCTGGGCCATGCGATCTGGATGGCGCGTAGCGTCGTGGGCGACGAGCCGTTCATGGTGCTGTTGGGTGACGACCTGGTGATGAGCAAGGTGGCCTGCTGCAAGCAGATGATCCAACTGTACGAGCAGGTGGGGGAATCGATCGTGGCCGTGCAGCGCGTACCCATGGAGGAGACCCATCAGTACGGCATCGTCGAGGGGGCAGCCACCGAATTTGAACGGACATACAAAGTTGACCGCATGGTGGAGAAACCGGCGCCCGGCACCTGCAGTTCGGACATGGCCATCATTGGCCGTTACCTGTTGATGCCAGAAATTTT